>JBIIAK010000015.1:0-11501 GCA_044239945.1 Microbacteriaceae bacterium | reverse complement strand
AATCCTGCAGGAACGCCATCGTCACCCAGGTGCACGCAAGTCGCTCGACCCAGTTTCGTCCTCGAGTCCGACGTTCAAATTCCCTCGTCGGTGCAATGAACGGACTCATCGCCGTGAGTCGATCCACTTTCAATTTGTCTAAGGTCGCGGCTAGTGTCGAAAAACGAATGAAACACTCTTCGGCGACAATCGCGAGAGTCGACTCGGTCTCGAGGTCGGTCGCGTCGTGGGCGTGGCGGGCCGCGGACTCTGCGTAGCGCAGAAACAGATAAGCACTTTGGCCAAGAAACACATCGGGAGACGGCGCAAGGTCGGTGAATTCAACGCGCGCGCTCCCATCGGCGTTCCTCGAACGACTCCGAGCACTGGTGGTGGAGGAACGCGCACTCTTACGGAAAAGGCTGGCCACCACCCCAGCATAGGCAGTTCCGGACGACGGGTAGACTGATGCTTACCAACCGATTGGGTGTTTAGTGACTTTCCGTGATCTTGGCATTGACGATGACATCGCCGATGCACTCGCCGCTCGTGGCATTAACGAGCCTTTTCCGATTCAAGAACAGACGATTCCGCTCGCGCTGACTAGCCAAGACATCATTGGGCAAGCCAAAACGGGTACAGGAAAAACGTTCGGCTTCGGGCTGCCGCTCGTCCAAAAGCTGGGGCTCGACCCCGCTCCCGGCGTCAAAGCACTTATTGTGGTGCCAACCCGCGAACTTGCCGTCCAGGTGACCGAAGATATGGAATTGGCGACGAGCAACCGTACAACAACGGTCGCCGCGATTTACGGCGGTAAGTCTTATGAGGAACAAGTCGACAAAATCAAGGCGGGAGCCCAGATTATTGTGGGAACCCCTGGTCGTTTGCTCGACCTCGCGGGCCAGAAACTCTTGTCGTTCGCCAACGTCGAGGTCATGGTTCTCGATGAAGCCGACCGCATGCTCGATCTCGGCTTCCTTCCCGATGTCGAAAAGCTCTTTGCTCAAATCCCCGAAAAACGCCACACGATGTTGTTCTCTGCCACCATGCCCGGCGCAATCGTGGCGCTTGCTCGTCGCTTCATGACCAAGCCAATCCACATTCGCGCGAGTGAGCCGGACGAGGGCCTTACTCAGGCGAACATCAAACACGTCATTTATCGAGCGCACAACCTCGACAAAGACGAAGTCGTCGGTCGCATCCTCATGGCGGAAGGTCGAGGCAAGACCATTGTTTTCACGCGGACAAAACGCAGCGCGTCGAAAGTGACCGATGAACTTATCGATCGCGGATTCAATGCAGTCGCCGTCCATGGCGATATGAGCCAAGAAGCGCGCGAGCGGGGAATGGCGGCCTTCAAGGCAGGCAAGAAAGATGTGCTCATCGCGACCGACGTCGCAGCCCGGGGCATCGACGTTGACGACGTGACCCACGTCATCAACTACACCGTCCCCGAAGACGACAAGGCCTATCTGCACCGAGTCGGTCGAACCGGTCGCGCTGGTCGCACCGGAATCGCCGTCACTTTCGTCGACTGGGACGACCTTCACAAGTGGGCACTTATTTCCCGTGCACTTGACCTTCCCCTCGAGCCGACCGAAACTTATTCATCATCCCCCCACCTTTTTTCCGACCTCGATATTCCGGAGGGCTCTAAGGGGCGACTCAAAGTGTCATCCGGCCCGCGAGTCGAAAAATCACCCGCGCGTCCCGCCCGCAGCAGCGGAAAATCCGGGGGGAACTTTGGCGTAAACACGTCAAACCAATCGGGCAGTGCGATGGCAGACAAACCAGCAGGCGCTCCACGACAGCGCACTCGTCGTCGCACGGGCAGCTAACGCGGGTTTCAGATTTCGTCCTGGCCGAAGCCACTCCGAAGCCTATTTCTGCGTCGTTGACGCGGCCCACGAGATAGCCGAGCCGGTGCCTGACTCGGCAATGCGTTCGAACATTTCGGGTGCAGTGGTGTGGTGCCCGGGCAGAACGGGTTTCATTCCGTCCCCGTGATAGTCGCTCGACCCGGTGATGATGAGGTCATAGTGCGCCGCAATCGCGGTCAGTCGCGTGCGCCCAACCGACGTGTTTTCTTCGTGGTGAACTTCGAGGCCTGCAAGTCCAATATCGACGAGCGCGCCGAATTTTGCGTCAATTGCCTCGTTGGATAAATCGGGGCTAGCGAGCGAAGCACGGTCTGCCGTCCACGGGTGGGCGAAAACTGGCACTCCTCCCGCTGCAACCACAACCTCGATTGCCCGTTCGATTGTCGGCGCGTAGTGTCCGACAAAGTACCGATCATTGTCGGGAGCCAATATCTCGTCGAACGCCTCACTAACCGTTGCAACCACACCCAGCTCGACCAACGCCCGGGCGATTGTTGGTCGACCGAGTGTTCCGCCTTCCGTGTGGAAGGTGTACACAAATTCAGGCGTCAAACCAGCGATATCCGCGTTAATTTTTTCGACCATCGACTCGAACCTCCACACTCGATCGTCTTTGGTCTTAGTCGCTTCTTCGACGAGGTCCGGGAATTCAGGATCGACGAGATAGCCAAGAAGATGCACGGAATCTCCGTCTAACGACGCCGATAGCTCGATACCCGGCACGAAAGTCATTCCCAGGCGTGCGCAAGCAGCTCGTGCTTCGTCCCAGCCGGCGGTCGTGTCGTGGTCAGTCAATGAGACCACATCGAGTCGTTGCTCTCGAGCGACTTCCATCACCCGCGTCGGGGACTCGACGCCGTCCGAACAGGTCGAGTGCAAATGCAGGTCGATGCGGCTAGACGTCATACCGCCAGCATAGTTTCGAGAAGTGGCAGACTAGCCGAATGAGTGACGACGCCATTTCGCGAAACGACAATCGATCGACAACGCCACACAACTCGGCGTTCCACGGTTACATCTCGGGTGAGTGGGGGAAAGTTGAGCGGCCCGCCGTGAAGCAACGTGCACAGGTCCCATTTTGCGCAGAACGGCGACGGGCCTTGTCCACCGAATTCGTGGGTCACACGCTCGTTTTCCCCGCCGGTCCTATGTTGGTTCGGTCCTACGACACACACCACCCGTATCGCGCTCATTCGGCGTTCACGTATTACACCGGTTGGGGTGCCGATACTGTACCTGACTCTGTTCTTGTCTTCACACCGAACGGAACCCAGCACGACGCGACGGTTTACTTCCGTTTTCCCGCCGGACGCGGCACGGAAGAGTTTTATTCCGATGCCGACATCGGTGAGTTCTGGGTGGGCCCTCGCCCGACACCCGAAGACGTTGCGGTCGAACTCGGAATCGCGACGAAATCGCTCGCCGATCTTTCCGACGTTCTCGCGAAGGCTGACTCAAGTTGGGCGATGATTCGGGAAGCGGATTCAGCAATTGCCGCGGTAATCGACCTCGCACGCGACAACGCCGACACTCGAGACGATGAACTCGCGGTTTTTCAAAGCGAACAACGACTCGTCAAAGATGCATTCGAGATTGCCGAAATCCGGCTCGCGATTTCGGCCACGGCGTCGGGATTTGATGATGTCCTCGGAACACTCGCAGAGGTGACCACACACACCCGAGGGGAACGCCTCATCGAAGGAACGTTCAACCGACGCGCGCGTGCTGAGGGAAATCATGTGGGATACGAGACGATTGCTGCTGCCGGTGCTCACGCCTGCATCCTGCACTGGGTCCGCAATGATGGCGCAGTGCGGGATGGCGATCTCGTGCTCATGGACGCGGGTGTTGAGGTTGAGAGCTTGTACACCGCCGACATCACGCGAACTTTTCCGGTGAACGGCCGATTTACCGAAACGCAGCGACTCGTCTATGAGGCTGTCCGAGAGGCAGCCGACGCTGCGTTCGCAGTTGTGAAACCAGGAATTGTCTTCCACGAGGTACACGCTGCAGCCATGGCGGTCATCGCACGCTATGTCTCTGAGTGGGGTTTCTTACCCGTATCTCTTGACGAATCATTGTCCGAATCTGGACAACATCATCGTCGATACATGGTTCACGGAACCTCGCACCACCTTGGGCTTGACGTGCACGACTGCCCGCAGGCGCGAAAAGAGTTCTATAAGGACGGCATTGTGCGCGAGGGAATGGTCTTTACCATTGAACCGGGATTGTATTTCCAGGTCGATGACCTCACGGTTCCCGAACATTTTCGCGGAATTGGCGTTCGCATCGAGGACAACATCCTCGTCACATCGACCGGCGCCGAGAACATGTCCGTCGGCATTCCCCGCACCGCCGCCGACGTGGAAGCGTGGGTCAGCCGCTTGTCCTAAACGGATATGGGAATTGACGCAGTGCCACGTTTTGGCGCGGAATCGATGACAGCATCGACAATTCTGTCGAAAGCGATGACAGCTTCGTCGGCGCGGTCGGCGCGCGAAAAGGGTATTCCGTTGTTGCCCGCTTCAATCACCGATGGTGTCAACGGAATACTGCCGAATAGCGGAACGTTGAGTCGTTCGGCGACCTCGGCACCACCGCCCGTTCCAAACATCGTGTGAGCAACACCGTCAACATCTGTCCAATCCGACATATTCTCGACCACTCCGATAACTCTTTGCCCGAGTTGGCGCGCGACAAGCCCCGATCGCTCGGCGATGTCGCTCGCACTGGTTTGAGGTGTCGTCACGACGAGCACGTCTGCGGTCGGCACCAGTTGTCCGAGCGAAATCGCAACATCGCCCGTTCCCGGGGGAAGGTCGCACACAAGCACATCAAGGTCACCAAAGTACACGTCAGAGAGGAACTGATTGATGGTGCGATGCATCATCGGACCACGCCACGACACAGGCGTGTGTGGGTCGACGAACATTCCAATCGAAATGACTCCGACGTCGAAGGCCCGTGGCGGCAAAATCATGTCTTCGACTTTGGTTGGCTTTTCGTCGGGGATGCCTAAAAGCGCTGGAATTGAGAATCCGTGGACGTCGGCATCAAGTAACCCAACCTTCTGCCCACGAGCGGCCAATGCAACAGCAAGGTTCGCGGCAACAGTGGACTTCCCTACCCCGCCCTTACCGCTCGAAACGGCGATGACGCGAACCAACGACGTCGGCCCATATCGGTCTTCCGCAGTTCTCCCGCCGTGTAGTCGTGCCGAGAGCGTCTTTCGGGCATCTGCACTCATCACGCCGAGTGTCAGATCTACCGCGTCGATGCCGTCCATCGCAAGCGCCGCGGCGCGGACATCCGCTTCGATATCGGAACGTTTCGGGCACGCCTCGATGGTCAACAGCACAGTGATTCGAGCAATCAAACCATCGATTTCAACGGTTTCGATCATTCCCAGTTCGCCGAGCGAACGCCGCAATTCCGGGTCGATGACGGCACCAACGGCCGCCCGAAGTTCCTCAGGACTTGTCATTGGCCGCTGGTTTGTCTAGTTCTTCGAGGAGCGAGCGCAACTCTGAACGAATGAAATCCTTCGTCGCAACGTCCTTGATTGCAAGCCGCAGTGCGACGACCTCACGCGCCAAATACTCGGTGTCAGCGAGGTTACGTTCAGCGCGCTGACGGTCTTGTTCCATTCCTACTCGGTCCCGGTCATCCTGGCGGTTTTGCGCGAGCAGAATGAGCGGAGCGGCATACGACGCTTGCAACGACAGAATGAGCGTTAGCGCGGTAAAGCCGATGGCTGCTGAGTCGAACCGCATTTCTTCGGGAACCACCGTGTTGTAGGTCATCCAGAGAACGACGAAAAACGAAAGACCGATGAGGAACCACGGCGTTCCCATAGCACGCGCGACAGACTCAGTGAATCGACCAAATCGATCGCTCGAGCGACGTGTCAGCGCAGGGCGAAGGCCCTTCGGTGCGTTGAGTTGTTCGTCAACCGTGACGGAACGGCGGCGAATGCGAGGGGTCGTCGCCTTGGGTGTCTGCTTGTCCATGGCTCACGCTCCGTTCGTCCGTTCATTTTCGTAATAGGGGTTACGCCAATCCTCCGGCAACATGTGGTCGAGAACGTCATCGACCGTGACCACACCGAGTAGTCGCTGTTGGTCGTCGACCACTGGGAGGGACACCAGATTGTAGCTGGCGAAGGTCCGCGCGATTTCACCTAAAGGCGCAACATCGAGGAGCGGCTCCGCACCCGAGTCCATAATGGTTCCGAGCTGGGTCTGCGGAGGATGCCGCAACATTCTCTGGAAGTGAACGATGCCGAGAAACCGGCCGGTCGGTGACTCAAACGGCGGAAGCGTCACGCAGACCGACGCAGCCATCGCCGGTGTGATCTCGTTACGACGAATCATCGCGAGTCCCTCGGCGACCGTCGTTTCAGCCGACACGATAAGCGGTTCCGTTGACATTAGTCCTCCCGCCGTGTCAGGCGCGTAGGACAGGAGGAATCGAACGTCGTCCGCCTCATCTGGATCCATAAGGTCAAGAATCTGTTCCGAGCGAGCGGCTGGGAACTGGGCCAGAAGGTCTGCCGCGTCATCCGGTTCCATGTTGTCTAGGACGTCGGCAACGCGCTCGTCATCCATTCCGGCAAGAATTTCAACCTGTTCGGTCTCGGGCATTTCTTCAAGCGCATCGGCGAGCCGTTCATCCGATAGCTCTTCGGCTACCTCGATACGTCGTTCATCCGGAAGATCCAGAATTGACGCGGCAAGGTCAACGGGGTGCAGCTCTGAATAGGCGGCAATGAGGTGCTCTGCGCTTTGCGATTCACCGGTAGCACCTGACGGTGTGACATCCTCCCAGCGTGCGAAGACCGTTTGTCCTTTGCCAAACAACGTCCCCGCTTTCGCGCGGCGCAAATAGAGTTGCGAAACATCCCACTGGCCATTCGCGTCACTCTCGATGGCGACGTCTTCGATGACACTTGAGCCGGAACCATCCCGAAACTCCATGGACCGCCCAATAAGCTCCGAAAAAACGCGCACTTCACCGCCCCGTTGCTCAAAACGACGCATATTGATAATGCCCGTTGTCAAAATCTGACTAGGGCGAATGCTGACGACGCGATTGATTGACAAAAACACGCGACGGCGGCCCGGGATTTCCACTGTGAGTCCAACGACAACCGGTGCCCCCGCGGCCCGATAGGACACGACAACATCGCGCACGCGACCGACCCGATCGCCGAGCGGGTCAAAGACCGCACACCCCGCAAGTCGGGCGACATAGACGCGTGTCGAACTCACGTCTCCAGCGTACTCGCGGGGTGAGAGAATAGAGACGTGTCAACTCCGTCTCTGTTCTCCCGTCGTGGCCCTTCAACCGAAATTCCACGCGGTGATGTGTTGTCAACTGTCGATACCTACGGCGAGGCACAATCGATTGTCAACCGTCTTGCGCACACCGGATACAACGTGTCGAACATCGCAATTGTCGGTCGCGACCTCGTTACCGTTGAGCGCGTGACAGGTCGCTTAACCTACGCTCGTGTTGCTCTGCGCGGGGCACTGAACGGCGCGTGGTTTGGCTTATTTTTCAGCCTGCTTCTCAGTCTCTTGAGCGAGCCCGCAACGACATTCGTGATGCCCGCCGTCGTTGCAATCGGGGCGGGAACAGGGGTGCTAATCACCCTTGCGCTCTATGCAATCCGCCGACGTCGGCACGATTTTTCATCCGTCCAACAGGTACTCGCCTCGCGCTACGAGGTGACTGTTCCATCTGGAACTGCCGGCGCAGCACAACGCGCGTTGGCTGAGGCGCCGCGCGAAAAACCCTAGGTCGACTCGCCGTCGTAGGGTGTGGCACCGGTGTTGGGCTCGGTTTGAGTCTTTGGCGTGCGCGGAGGCCTGACCCGAACGGGTTCTTCCTTCAGCGCATCGCGAATGATTCGACGCGGGTCATACTGGCGCGGATCAAGTTTCTTGAGTTCTGTCAAATCGACATCACCGCCAAATTCGTCCTTGAATCGCGACTCCGCGCCTCGCGCCATGTCGCGAAGTCGAGTGACAAGTCGTGCGAGTTGCGCGGCGAATACCGGAAGACGATCTGGACCGACAACGAGAAGTGCCACTAGTCCGATGAGGAATAGTTTCTCGATAGTGAGCCCGAACGACATGTTTCTAGAATAACGCCGAAAGACCATAGAGTTTAGGCAGCGGATAGGAGGGCACATGCTCGATGCAACACAGGTCGCTGCGTGGACCGAAAACTATGTCACTGAACCGGCCGCCATTCGTAAGGCACGGCAAGCGTCCCGTGAACACGGAGTGGAGCCCATCACGCCAGCGATGGGTTCGTTTCTCGCATCTCTCGTTTCCTACTCAAATGCCCAATCAATTGTCGAGATTGGCACGGGACTCGGTGTTGCCAGCCAGTGGCTGCTGCTCTCGAACCCCGAAACACACTTGACGACGATTGAAAAGGACGTCGATCACCAACAATCGGCAAAAGACCTTTTCGCGAGCGCTGGAATCACCCCCAGTCGAGTTCGCCTGATTAGCGGCGATGCGGTCGACATTCTGCCTCGAATGAATGAAGGCACATACGACCTCATCGTTGTTAATGCAACAGGAAAGGGGATCCTCGAACTAACCCGCCACGCACTCCACCTTTCTCGAGTCGGTGGCATCGTCGCCGTCACCCACGCTCTCGGTGGCGGACTGGTCGCCCAGCCGACAAAACGCGATGCCGTAACGACAGAGCTTCGCACACTGTTGGGCGACTACGCGGTTGACGAAAACGTCCGCGCGACCATGGTTCCCGTGGGCGACGGAATTCTCACGCTTATCAAACAATAGAAAGCAGCACGCATGAAGAACCCTGCGACGTTCCCGCACCCGATCGGATTAATGTTGTTTAACCGATTTGAGTATTCACAAAAGGTTTTGATGTCACTTAGCGCACAGACGTTGCCGGTCGACCAATCCAAGTTGTACATCTCGATTGATGGCTACGCCGGCTCTAAGGCCGAGCTTCAGAGCAAACCTGACAACACACACGCAATCGAGGAGTTAGCGAGAGAGATTTTCCCGAACGCCACGATTCGACGCGGAGAGGTAAACACTTTTCCCGAAAGCCTGCGGTATCTCGAAGACAGTATGCTGGCGTCTCATCCCGACGCAACCTGGCTTGGGTGCTTCGAGGAAGACTACGTCCTCAGTCCCAAGTACTTGGCCATCGTCGCTCAAATGAGTTCCGCCGCAGAACCCTTCGACGACATCGCGATTGTTGCGGCTACGGGTGAAACGCTAGATCCTGATAAACGCGACCTAGAGGGCATTTTCCCCATCGGACATTTGTGGGCCTATCTCGTGCGCGTAGCGCATGTTCGCGAACGTCGCGACGACCTTCAGATTTTCCGAGAGCACATGAGCGGGAAACCATACTCGGATCGTGACAAGAGCGCTCTCGCGCTTGTCATGGCGTCGCGAGGCGTGTTTCCCGTGGGTGTCGGCAACGACCACCACCGGCTCAATCTCGCCTTTAAGTTCAACCGAATCGGCGTCACCACGGGACTTTCATACGGAGAATACATCGGCGCCGAAGGCGAACATATGACGGAAAAATCTTTTGCCCGCTTTAACTTCAGCCCACCCACATCGGTCCCGTTCGACATCGGCTCCGTGGACTTCCGAGCATCGCTTTCCTCTCTTCGAGAACAGTTCCGTGCCGATTTCGCCAAGCGCCTCGCGGAGAGATATGTCCTGCCGAAGATCCGAGCATTTTCGGCACAAAAGAGTTTCCAGAGCTTGCCGCGGTGGCGCAGAGCCGCCGACCTACTCGGCCAAGCATTTCGCACGCTGTTTTAGCGAGTAGCTCACAGGAGGCGTTGGTCACAATCGCGTGACTGAGGCTATTTGGTAACTCCGTTAAGGGCATCGCGCAGTGCGACTGCTTCCTCGTCCTTAAGAGAGAAGACAAGGCGTCCGCCGCCTTCAGCGGGGACCTTGACAATGATGAGGTCGCGCTTCTCTCGAATCGCTTCCATGGGGCCATCCCCCGTGCGTGGCTTCATGGCGGCCATGGTGGTACTCCTTCAGATAAGACGTTTCCTCCATTTTAGCGCGCATTTCGGTGACCGAGAATCACGGGGGTGTCCAATCGGAGCCTTCCACCGACCAGAACCATTTCACCCAGAAAAACTGACCGACGATTCCGATTATTACCGCGACAAGCGAAAGGGTGCGGTTTCGCGCGATGACACCGGCGATGGGGAAGATCGGAATAAGTAAGCGGAAAATGCTGGATTGCGGAAACAAAACCATGACGAGGTAAAAGACGTAGGACGCTGTCCACGCGAGAGCAACGGCGCCGAGTCGTCGCGTCGCGGGGAGGAAGGCAACGATGACAGCCAGGAGTCCAAGTACGCCAATCACCCACGGGGCGGCATCCTGGAACCACCAGACCGCGGAATCCCACCAGCCCGTTCCCCACGCGTGTTCGTTGTCGCCGGTGTACGACCTCCGCCACGCCAATTCTGTCTCGAGATACGCCGATTGACGACCCGTCACAAACCACGCAATGGCCGGCCATGCGATTGCCGACAGTCCGGCCAGTCCGACGAGAGTGACGAGCGCACTCCGATTTTGCCCTCCACGCCATGCCAGCACCGCGACAATGAACACCGTCAGCGCGAGAGGAACTCCGACGGGTCTCGTAAGCGCTGCGAGAGGAATGAAGAGTGCCACGAGCCACCAACGCTTCTCGGCAAGTCCAACCATAACAACGGCAAGAAACAGCATGCCGAGCGATTCCGCGTAACCGACCTGGTAAATCGGTGCGACGGGGGCAAAGGCGATAACAGCAAGCGCGGCCAGGGATGCCGAATCACCGACGATTCGTCGAAAGAATTGGTCTGCGACGATGATGAACGCAGCAAAGGCGAGGGTCGACACGATAACGGAAATCAGCGCAAACGAGGCCCCTGTCCACGCCATGAGCATTTTGACAAGGAACGGATAAACCGGCATGAAAGCCCACGCGTTCTCGCCCACTCGGCCTTTATCATCGGTGGGTAACTCGGTTGGATATCCTGTTTCGGCAATAATCCGGTACCAGTGGGAGTCCCACATTCTCGAGAATTCGAACAGGTCAGGTTTTTCCGCTGTCCACGGATTTTCCGCTTGCCCGTTCGCGAACCACAACATCATTCCGGTGGACACGAGTCGCGAAACAATGATGATGCCGACGAGTGCGAGCCATCGCGGCACACTCCCCCGCGAGAAGACCCGGCCCACCACTATCGCGCGGGGAACGGGCGAGCCGCCGGGCCGCTGTATACCTGCTGAGGGCGACCGATTTTGGTCGCTGAATCCTGACGTGCTTCACGCCAGTGCGCAATCCAACCGGGAAGGCGCCCGATAGCGAACAACACGGTGAACATCCTCGTCGGAAAACCCATCGCCTTATAAATAACGCCGGTATAAAAGTCAACGTTGGGATACAACTGCCGTTCCTGAAAGTAAGGGTCGGCCAGCGCGATTTGCTCGAGTTCCTTGGCAATGTCAAGAAGCGGATCGGTCACACCAAGTTGGTCAAGAATCTCGTCCGCGCTCTCTTTGACGAGACGCGCGCGCGGGTCGTAGTTTTTGTAGACACGGTGCCCGAACCCCATGA
>JBIIAK010000115.1:0-3509 GCA_044239945.1 Microbacteriaceae bacterium | reverse complement strand
ACAGCACGGTTCGAAGTTGACCCACGGGCACAGCACTAGATTCGAATTTTTCACGATCGTCGCTGGTTTCACCAACGCAAATGATGGGGACTAGTCCATGCTTCAGTGCGGCTTTCGTCTTTGCCGTGACTAACTCATCATTTTCGTGGTGATCCTGACGACGCTCGGAGTGTCCGATGATGACGTAACGGCAATTTAGCTTTTTTAGGAATTCTGCTGAAATGTCGCCGGTGTGCGCTCCCTCGTCGTAAGGAGACACGTCCTGTGCGCCGAATGCGAAACCCAGCGAATCGCTTTCGATTAGCGTTTGCACTGAACGAATATCGGTGAAGGGAGGGAAAACCGAGACTTCAACCTCGGTTGGGGAAAACTTGGCGTCTTTCAGTATCCAGGCAATCTTCTGAACAAAAGCGACGGCACGTAAGTGGTCGAAGTTCATCTTCCAGTTTCCAGCAATCAACGGGCGACGGTTTACCATCCAAGTACCTCCAGTCCCGGGAGCGTCTTGCCTTCGAGGAATTCCAGACTCGCACCACCGCCCGTCGAAATGTGTCCGAATTCTGAATCCTTGAAGCCTAATGCGCGCACAGCTGCGGCCGAGTCACCGCCACCAACGACGCTGAGACCCTTGACTTTCGTCAACGCTTCGGCGATGACTCTCGTTCCTTCAGCGAACGTTGACATTTCGAAAACTCCCATGGGTCCGTTCCAGAAGACCGTCCGCGACGACGTGATGAGTTCCGCAAACTTTGCTGCGGACTCGGGTCCGATATCGAGACCCAACCCCGTCGAACCAAACGGGGTGTGTTCGATTGAGTCAATCTTTGCCACGACTGTTTCTGCATCGGCGGCAAACTTGTTCGCGACGACGACGTCGGTGGGCAGAACTATTTCTACACCCAATTCAGTTGCACGAGCGAGGTACGACGTGACGTTGTCAAGACGATCAAGTTCGCACAGCGACGAACCGATACTGTGGCCCAATGCCTTCAGAAAAGTGAACGCCATACCGCCACCGATGAGCAGGCGGTCGACACGAGGAAGCAAATGTTCAATCACCCCGAGTTTGTCAGAAACCTTCGAACCTCCCAGCACAACCGTGTACGGGCGCAGGGCGTCCGTCGTGAGTCGACGAAGGACGTCCGTTTCAGTCACGACCAAAATTCCGGCAACACTCGACACGGCCTGTGCTACTTCGAACACTGATGATTGTTTGCGGTGAACGACGCCGAATCCGTCCGACACGAAGGCATCGATACCGTTTGTCAATAAGGTAGCAAACTCGGCGCGTTCCGAATCAATCGCTGATGTCTCACGTGGATCAAAGCGCAGATTTTCTAGTAACAGCACTTCCCCGGGTTTGAGCGTTTCACGCAGGTCGTGCGCGACGGGACCAACGGTATCGTTTGCGAAGTGAACTGGAACCGAAAGAAGTTCGCCCAAGCGTTCCGCGACTGGAGCTAGTGAAAATCGAGGGTCGGGGCCGTTTTCGGGCCTGCCCAGATGTGAAACCACCACGACCGCGGCACCGCCGGCTAGAAGTCTTTGGATAGTGGGTAGTGATGCTCGAATTCGTCCGTCATCCGTGATGATTCCGTCCGCCAACGGGACGTTGAAATCACTGCGTACCAGGATTGTTTTTCCGCTGACGTTACCCAGCGATTCCAGCGTGCGAAGAACCATTAGAGTCGTTCGGCGACGTATTCGGTGAGGTCAACCAGGCGGTGTGAATATCCCCACTCGTTGTCGTACCACGACACGATTTTGACGGTGTTTCCCATGACCTTTACCAGGTCTGCGTCGAAGATCGACGAGTGCGGATCGCCGACGATGTCGCTTGAAACGATTGGGTCATCGGTGTAAGCCAAGATTCCCTTGAGGTAGCCTTCGGAAGCGCGCTTATACGCGTCGAGAACCTCGTCGATGGTCACGGTCCTTTTCGAGACCACCGTGAGATCGGTAATCGAACCAGTGGGGACTGGTACCCGGAGTGCGAATCCGTCAAGCTTGCCCTTGAGCTCTGGAAGAACGAGCCCGATCGCCTTGGCGGCTCCGGTCGATGATGGCACGATGTTGATGGCTGCTGCTCGAGCACGCCGCAGGTCCTCGTGGGGACCGTCCTGAAGGTTCTGGTCTGCCGTATAAGCATGAACCGTGGTCATTAATCCGTTTTCGATCCCGAATTCGTCGTTGAAGACCTTTGCAAGAGGTGCCAGGCAGTTTGTGGTGCACGAAGCATTCGAGATGATGTGGTCCGTCGCGGGATTGTAGGTTTCGTGGTTCACGCCCATCACGAATGTGCCGTGGACATCCTTACCAGGTGCTGAAATCAGCACCTTGGCAGCGCCAGCGTCAATGTGTTTTTGTGCATCGGCGACCCCGGTGAATCGGCCGGTTGACTCAATGACGATGTCAACCCCGAATTCTTTCCATGGGAGCAGTGCCGGGTCACGCTCAGCGAGCACTTTAATCCTTTGCCCGTTCACGATGACGTGGGAGTCATCAAAGGTGACGTCTGCATTCAGCCGACCGTTAACAGAGTCGTACTTCAGTAGGGTCGCGAGCGCTTTGGGAGCAGAGAGGTCATTTACCGCAACGATGTCGAGATTACTGCCCTGCGCAAGAGCCGCGCGAAGATAGTTTCGTCCGATACGGCCGAAGCCGTTGATTCCGATTGTGACGCCCACGCGTGTTCCTATCTCAAAATGTGAAGTACCCAAAAATACGAAAAGCAGCGAGCCCGTTCAGGCAACGCTACCTGGTTAAGAGAGTAGCAAGACACCGGCAGAGTGGGTGCGCGCTGCGGCAAATCGTTGCTCGACGTTTGCCCAATTGACAATGTTCCAGAACGCGGTGACGTAGTCTGCTTTCACATTTTGGTAGTCAAGATAGAAGGCGTGCTCCCACATGTCGAGCTGCAGGAGGGGAACTGTTCCCTGAGCGGTGTTCGCCTGCTGATCGAACAGCTGCTGAATAATAAGTCGTGAACCGACCGGGTCCCACGACAGAATTCCCCAACCACTTCCCTGGATGCCAAGGCTTGCGGCAGAAAAGTGCGCTTTGAAAGCGTCAAACGAGCCGAAAAACTCATCAATTGCAGCCGCGAGTTCACCCGACGGGCGGTCTTCGGAGTCAGGAGACAGATTAGTCCAGAAAATTGAATGGTTGATGTGACCTCCCAGGTGGAAAGCAAGGTCCTTTTCAAGTTTGTTGATCGCGCCGAATGAATTGTTTGCCCGAGCTTCTTCCATTTGCTCGAGAGCTGTGTTTGCACCGGCAACGTATGCTGCGTGGTGCTTCGAGTGATGAAGCTCCATGATTCTCGCTGAGATACTCGGTTCGAGTGCGGCGTAGTCGTATGTCAACTCGGGGAGGGTGTAGACAGGCATGGTCGTCCTTTCGATGGAGGTGGGTTCACTGGTCTATGTCCGGGATGCCGTCAGATGTCGACGGTATGCCTAGATCGGAAGCCTTTTTGTCGGCCATGGCAAGTAAGCGTCGAATCCGAC
>JBIIAK010000114.1:0-3521 GCA_044239945.1 Microbacteriaceae bacterium | reverse complement strand
GATGAGTTCGTCCACGCGCGATTCGCGCAGATCAGCCATCACGTCGGCAAACTCACCATCGCCAATGACAACAAGCCCGTCGGCATTCGCGATGGCGTCTCGGTCGCGCGTGAGAGTTGCGGACGCTCCGGCGGCGTCTAGAACGTCGACCGCTACTGTTGCATCGGCCGATCCGCAGCAGAGAACGGCGACCGACGGGCGGGGTTTGGGACTCACCTGTCAATCGTAAACGCCCGCCGCTGGCGGGAATTCGTCGCGGTCTAGACCCGAAGACCCGTTGTGGAGTCGAACAAGTGGTGCGACCCCGCGCGAACACTGACACCGACCTCGGCACCTTCGACGATTCCGTCCATTCGCGATGCCTCGACCACGGCGGTGAGCGAGTGCCCAGACGCCTCGACTTGAACGATCGCACGCGGTCCCAGCAATTCGATCACGCCGATGCGCCCTCGACTCGCCGATTTTCCACTGACCTCGAGAACGATGTCGTCTGGGCGGACTCCCAGAATTTTCGTGCCCGCCGAAACGCCGGCGACGGCGAGCGTCAGCCCCAATTCCGACACGAACTTTCCGGTCGAGAACGTCCCTTCGAGAAGGTTCATTTTCGGGCTTCCGACAAACGACGCCACGAACGTGCTGTTCGGCTTGTCATAGACGTCTTTGGGTTTCCCCTGCTGCGCGACCTCACCGTCACGCATGACAACGATGAAGTCGGACAGCGTCATGGCTTCTTCTTGGTCGTGTGTCACGAACAGCGAGGTGATGCCGAGGCGACGCTGCAGTTGCAACAGTTCGGTTCGCATTTCGACGCGCAACTTCGCATCGAGGTTGCTGAGTGGTTCGTCGAACAAGAACACAGAGGGCTCGCGAATGATGGCACGTCCAATTGCGACACGTTGTTGTTGCCCGCCCGACAGGTCTTTAGGTTTTCGGTCGAGAAGTTCGGACAGCCCCATCGTTGCGGCGACGGCGTCGGCCCGTTTCAACGCCTCGGCGCGATTGACGCGAATCGCCCGCAGCGGGAACGCGAGATTTTCGCGAACCGTCAGATGCGGGTAGAGCGCGTAGTTCTGGAACACCATCGCAATGTCGCGGTCTTTGGGCTCGAGGTTGGTGACGTCCTTGTCGCCAATTCGGATTGACCCCGACGACACGGGTTCGAGTCCCGCAATCATGCGTAGCGTCGTGGTCTTGCCACACCCGGATGGGCCGACGAGAACCGTGAACGCCCCGTCGGGTAGTTCGAGGTTGAGACCCTTGACGATGGTGTTGTCGCCGAACTTTTTGACGACGTTGTCGAACGTTACGCGTGCCATGTTTCTGTCCTGTCCTTATCCCTTGACGGCTCCGCCACTGATTCCTTGAACCAGTCGCTTTTGCACGAAGAAGCTTGCGATCACCACGGGGATGATTGCGATGAGAATCGCCACCGCCATCGGCCCCAACTCGACACCGCGGAAGGTGTTGAAACCCGCAATTGCAACGGGCAAAATCGTCGAGTTGCTGGGTGACAAGATGAGCCCGTAAAACATGTCGTTCCACGACAGCGTGAAACCAAAGATGGCCGCCGCGCCGATTCCCGGCAAAACCTGCGGCAGCACCACGAGCCGGAACGTGTCGAATCGCCCAAAACCATCCACCCGCGCTTGCTCTTCGATTTCTTTCGGTACGGCCGCAAAGAACCCGATGAGGAACCAGGTGACGACCGGAACAACGAAGCTGAGGTGCGAAAAGATGATGGGCACGAGCGTGCCATTCAGACGCAACATGTAGGCGACGCTGAGGAACGGGAAAACGAGAACGGCGGGTGGCAGAACCTGGGCCGCGAGGATTCCGAATCGGGACAGCGATCCTCCTGTGCTGAATCGAGCGATGGAATAGGCACCCATCGACCCGACCACCACGGCGATGGCCACGGTGACGGTGGCGACGAGGACACTTCGACCGACGGCAGCAAAGATGTCGGATGACAAAACCTCGGTCCAGTTTGCCATCGTCGGCGTGAACCAGAGAAGTCCCGGCTGATTGAGGTCGGCAGGAGTTTTGAACGTCGCCAGCGCGACCCACAACAACGGAAGTGCGACCGCGGTGACGGCGATCGCGAGCAGGACGATTCGGCCCGCATCAATCAGCTTGAATCGGTTCATCGCACGTTCACCCGCTCGAGTCGGCGGAACAGAAGGATGATGACTCCCAAGACGATGACGAGGAGGATAAACGCCATCGCACTCGCTTCGGCGAGGCGGTAATAGGAAATTCCGGTCTGGTACGTCAAGTATTGGATCGTCTTCGTCTCGATGCCGGGACCGCCGCGAGTCGTCGCATAGACGTATTCAAAGACCTTCAGGGCATCGAGTCCGCGCAACAGAACCGCGACGACCAAGATAGGTGACAGCATCGGCAAGGTGACGCGACGGAAGATGTAGAACCGGTTCGCGCCGTCGACGCGCGCGGCTTCGATGGGCTGCTTCGGAATCGATTCAAGGCCCGCCAACAACAGCAACACCATGAACGGCGTCCACTGCCACACGTCGATGAACGCGAGACTGACGAGAGCCCTGCCCGAACCAAAGAAATCGTAGGACATTCCGACCTTGTCGAGGTAAAACGGAATCGCACCAAGTTGGTCGTTGAGGAAGAACCGGAACATGAGCCCGACCGCGATCGGCGTGATGAACATCGGCGCGAGCAGGAACGACCGAGTGAAGTTCTTGAACCACTTCTGGCTCTGCAATGCGAGAGCGATCGACAGCCCGATGATCAGTTCAAAGGTGACCGAGAGGAAGACGTACGTTGCGGTCGCGGACAGGGAAGTCCAATAGTCGCCATCAGACAGGATGCGAATGTAGTTGTCGAGCCCGACGAAGTCGGCGACACCGCCGCTGACGAGTTGATAGCTCGTGAACCCGAGCCAGAGGCTGTAGAGAAGAGGGAAACCCACCGCAACAGCCATGACCGAGAGAAGCGGGGCCATCATCGCGTTCTGAAACTTCACGACGGGCTCCTTTTCTTCTGACGGGTGACTGTTGCGGTGGGTTCGGTTACTGAGTTATCGGCTTTGGATGGTGTTGATGGCGTCGTTAGCCTGAGCCAACGCCTCGTCCACCGTCATCGTGCCAGATACCGCGGCGTTCAGTGCTTCACCGACCGCCGTGATCATCTCGTCGCCCATCAGTCCCTGGGTGAGAGGGGCTGCGCTCGCCAAGATTTCCGTGACTGCCTCGTAGTAGTCAGCGCCGAAACCTTCGCTGAGAACTGCGGGGTCCGTCATCGAGCTTTCGCGGATGGCGGCGCCACCGAGGATGACGCGTTGGACGTCAACTGGCTTGGAAGTTAGCCAGGAGGCGAATGTCCATGCGGCATCCGGTGCTGCCGAGTTCACGGGCAACGCCCATGTCCACGAACCGAGCGCCGACTTTCCGCCGGGCATCACAGCGAGCTTGAACTTGCCCGCGTACGGACCCGAATCGGGCTGGTTCAGTGCAGCAAGGTTCCAGTTGTAGGAAACCATGGCCGCTGCA
>JBIIAK010000113.1:0-3594 GCA_044239945.1 Microbacteriaceae bacterium | reverse complement strand
AGGTCGGTGAATCGAATGTCGAGGAACTTGACGTCCTCTTTCGTGATGTAGGCGAGTACCTCGGCTGGGGTCTTAAACATTATTCCTCCTGCTGGTGGGGTGATTATGCGAGAAACTGCCCTTACGTTACCGAGAACGTGTGTCGTAACCGTCACACGAATGTTTCGGGGATGTTACAGGCTGTAGACCGCGCTTAGCGAGGACGGGGAGCCCGCATCTTGGTCGGGTCGATACCTTTCGGCATCATCGACGCGGGAGTTTTGGCAATCGAGTTGAGCCGATTGGACACGACCACAATTTCGGCCTTGCGAACGCTCCCCTTGAGCTTGTAGAGCGCGGGGAAGAATTCCTTGAGAGTCATGCCGTCCGGGCCGACGTGGAGCATGTGAACCGGGACGCCCGGCACAATGCGCTGAACCTCTTTGCGGGCGTCCTCTACGAGGGGCGCGATTCTAGAGCGAACGCCCTCTGACACAATGACGACACCCGGCTTGCCCACAACTCGGTAGACAATGTCTTGGTTTTTGTTCATGCGAATCGGCATGTCGTTACCGCGCCATGAACGACGCAATTGGTTTTTGATGAGCGCGGACACCGCGCCGACTTGACCCTGCAGGTTCGAATACATCAGTCGCTGGGTCAACTGTCCGAGGACGATGAGGAACCCGAGCAAGCCGGTGAGAACTCCGAGAATGATGGAAACGACGAAGCTGATCGGTTCACCGCCGGTAACCATGATTGCGAAAATGATTCCAGCAGCAATCGGACCGAGCGCCCCCAGGATGAGCCAGAGGAGCGCGAGGCGATCTCGTTTGATGACGATAACGAGGACGTCGAAAATCTGGCGCACGCGGCCGGGCTCTTTTGCCATGCTGTTCTCCTAGTAACCGAGGTCGGAGGCGGTGAATGCGCCTGCTTCAAGCCGAGACTTCATTGCACTGAGGAATCGCGCAGCATCTGCTCCGTCGACGATTCTGTGGTCATAGGACAGTGCGAGATAGACCATTGAGCGAATGGCGATCGAGTCGCCTCCCATAACCACGGGCCGCTTGACGACAATCCCAAGTCCCAGAATCGCGGACTGGGGGAGGAAGACGACCGGAGTGTCGAACAACGCGCCTCGCGACCCAGTGTTGGTAACCGTGAACGTACCGCCTTGTAATTCATCAGGCGTGAGTTTGTTGCTGCGCGTGCGCTCGGCGAGGTCTGCGATTTCTGCGGTGAGCGACGCAATTGTCTTTCCGCCAGCATCTTTCACCACGGGCGTCAGGAGCCCACGCTCAGTGTCGACCGCAATCGAGATATTTTCGAACGCCGGGTAGACAATATCGTCTCCCTGGACCGTGCTATTGATAATCGGAAATGCCTGGAGTGCTTCGACGGACGCCTTAACAAAGAACGGGAGGAAAGTAAGTTTGTGACCGGTCTTCGCGTGGAAATCAGCTTTAATCTGGTCGCGCAGGTTCGACACCTCGGTGACATCCACCTCGACCACGGTGGTGAGTTGCGCGGTCGACGTCATCGACAAAACGGCGCGTTCGGCGATGACCTTGCGTAGTCGCGACATCGGCACGCGGCTTCCGCGAAGGTCCGATGCAGGCACAGCAACGGTTCCTTCGTGGGAAACCGACGCGGCGACGGGGGCCGGCGTCGTAATCGACGGGTTGACGGCGGGAGCTGCGGGTGTTGCTCGCGTTTCTGCGGCGAGGACGTCTTCCTTGCGGATACGACCACCAATGCCGGTTCCCACAACACCGCTGAGGTCGACTCCACGATCGTGAGCCAACTTCCGAACTATTGGACTGACGTACGGGTTGCCAAAGCGCGGGGTCGGCGGGACCACGGGGTGAGCCTGGACAGCGGGCGCGAGCTCAACCGGCGCCGCTGCAATCACGGGGGGCGACACAACGACCGGTTCGGAGATTACGGGAAGAGCTACGACGGGCGGGGGAGACGCAGGTGCCTCGACGACTGGAACAACCACTGGCTCCGGTGTCTCGGGAACGGACGCCACGGGCTCAGCCGGCGCGGCGGCAGGTGCGGCGGGGGCAGCCCCGCTTCCCTCGCCAATCCGCGCGAGCGGAGCACCGACCTCGACAGTTTCGTCTTCTTGAGCAAAAATCTCTTCAAGGACGCCCGCAACAGGTGACGGGATTTCAGTATCGACCTTGTCCGTTGACACCTCGACAATTGGTTCGTCGACGGCGACCGCGTCTCCGACCTTTTTCAGCCAGCGAGTCACGGTTCCCTCTGTGACGCTTTCGCCGAGGGCGGGAAGATTGACGTTCGTGCTCATGTTGATACGTTCTCCTTGAACTATTACATCGCGTGAAGCGGTTTGCCCGCGAGGGCCATGAACGCTTCACCAAGTGCTTCGTTTTGTGTGGGGTGTGCGTGAAGGTGTGGCGCGACGTCTTCGGGGTGAGCTTCCCAATTGACGATCATCTGAGCCTCACCGAGAAGTTCACCGACCCGCGCGCCGATCATGTGAACCCCAACCACCGGACCGTCGACAACTCGAATGACCTTGATTGAACCAGCGGTTTCGAGTATGTGGCTCTTTCCGTTGCCAGCGAGGTTGTAGTCGTAGATGGCAATCGCAGCATCGCCATAATGCTCTTTCGCCGCCGATTCGGACAAGCCTACCGACGCAATTTCGGGCTCAGAATAGGTGACTTTGGGGATATTGATGTCCGACACAACCATGGGGTTCAGTCCGGCGATTTCCTCGGCAACGAAAATTCCGTGCTGGTAACCGCGGTGTGCGAGTTGAAGACCGGGGACAATGTCGCCGACGGCGT
Source organism: Microbacteriaceae bacterium (assembly GCA_044239945.1). GTDB lineage: Bacteria > Actinomycetota > Actinomycetes > Actinomycetales > Microbacteriaceae > MWH-TA3. The sequence goes on along the minus strand of JBIIAK010000113.1, from coordinate 793 downwards.
AAACGCCCGGAATGTTGGTCAGCAGTCGTTCGTTCGTGAGGACGTAACCGCGATCCATCGTGATTCCGACTTCCTCGAACCCGCAATTCGCGGTTTGAGCGCCACGACCAATCGCAACGAGCAGGACATCCGCGGTGAGGGTTTCTCCACCCTCGAGGGTGACCGTCACGCCGTTGGCGTCCTGGGTTGCGCTTTCGAAACGAACACCTGTTTTGAATTCGATTCCACGTTTGCGGAACGCGCGCTCGAATTGCTTCGAGACGGACTCGTCTTCATTCGGGACGAGACGCGGCAGTCCCTCGACGATGGTGACCTCAGTTCCCCACGATCTCCAGACGGACGAGAACTCGACACCGATGACTCCGCCGCCAAGAACAATTGCGCTGTGAGGAACGTAGTCCAGTGTGATTGCCTGCTCGGAGGTCAGGAAGCGTCCGCCGATTTCGAGGCCGGGGAGCGTCTTGGCGTAAGAACCGGTCGCGAGCACGACGTTCGTGCCGATAATTCTGGTGTCACCTACCTGGACCGTGTTCGGCGACGTGAGCGTTCCGTATCCGTCGTAGGTGGTGATTCCTCGGGCCTTGAGTAGGCCTTGGAGTCCCTTGAACTTGGAATCGATGATTCCTTGACGATAGACCGAGACGGCGGCTACGTCGATCCCGCCGAGCGTTGCGTCGACGCCGAACTTTGCCGCGTCACGAACACTGTCCGCAACCTCAGCGGCGTGAAGCAACGCTTTTGTCGGAATGCAGCCGACGTGCAAGCACGTGCCGCCAACCTTGTCTTTTTCAAC
>JBIIAK010000014.1:0-12144 GCA_044239945.1 Microbacteriaceae bacterium | reverse complement strand
CATCAGCAGCCGAGTTTGCGTGAATAGTGCACAACCCCGGTATCCCCGAGTTGAGGGCGACGAGCAAGTCAAGTGATTCATCCCCGCGAACCTCACCGACAACGAGACGCGTGGGTCGCATGCGAAGCGCCTCCTTGACCAAGCGCCGAAGGGTGACCTCACCGACGCCGTCCAAGCTTGCACCGCGACATTGCATGCCGACGGAATCCGGATGGTGCGTTGAAATCTCGAACGTTTCTTCAACGGTGACAATTCGTTCACCGGAATCCAGTTCCGCCAGTAACGCGCACACCAAGGTCGTCTTTCCCGCCTGGGTCGCGCCCGACACCAATATGGTTCGGCCGGCATTCATCGCAGTCTGAAGAATCTCTTTCGCCTCGGTCGTGATGGTGCCACGCTCAACCAAGTCATCCAGGGTTCGAACGGACGTCAGAAATTTTCGGATGTTGAGGCTCCAGTGTTCCTTCGTGATCGGCGGAATGACCACGTGCAAACGTGAACCATCCGGCAAAGACGCATCGACAAATGGCTGGGATACGTCAACGCGGCGACCGCTGCGGCGCAACATGCGTTCAACGAGCGTGCGCATTTCGTCGGACGACAGGTCAGCGGGGATACGTTCGTGACGACCCGACCGCGCCACGAACACTGCGTGCGAGTCGTTAATCCAAATCTCTTCGACAGTGGGGTCATCGAGGTACGGTTGCAGGATTCCAAATCCTGTGACGCGATGTGCGACGTCGGATTCGCGAAACTCGGCGGACACCGCCTCCCCCAGTGCCCGTTCGTTGGCTCGCTGAACCTCTGTGGTGATCGCACGCCCGAGGTCGTCACCAGACATGACGGCACGCCGAACTCGGTCAACAATCGAATCAGTAGAGATCATGCCCCCATCGTGGCGTTGACCGTGTCGCGGCCACGAAGGTTTTCCACAGAGTTACGCGTGATGACGGGAGCGATGCATCGTCGTAAGGCACCCCTCGATTCCTTTGGGATTCGAACCGTAGAATGGAGGACAACGCGGGTGTGGTGAAATTGGTAGACACGCAGGATTTAGGATCCTGTGCTTCGGCGTGTGGGTTCGAGTCCCTCCACCCGCACAATCGAGAGGAACTGGATGGTCAACGCACTTGGTCTTTTTGACCCAGCCGCACTGATCGAAAGCGCGGGTAATTGGGGGCTCCTCATCGTCGCCGCAATCGTGTTCATCGAGACCGGGCTCCTCATCGGATTCATGCTCCCCGGTGACACGCTTCTGCTAATCACCGGGGTACTGACGTTCACGGGGACTATTCCGCAACCAATCTGGATGGTCTCTGCAGTGATTTTTGTCGCTTCGATTCTCGGCAACCAATTGGGCTACCAAATCGGACTCATCGGCGGCCCCGCGGTGTTCACGCGCCAAGAAGGTGGACTGTTGTCGCACAAAAGCGTCGAACGCACCGAACAATTCTTCCAACGCTGGGGACCATTGTCCTTGACCTTCGGGCAGTACGTGCCGATTGTCCGAACCCTGCTGCCGGTAGCAGCGGGAATCGGCAAAATGAAACGCGTCACGTTTTCGCTCTACAATGCCCTCGGCGCGTTCTTGTGGGCCGGACTGCTCCCCGTCGCCGGGTGGGGCATCGCGCACATTCCCGGCGTCTCTGAAATTGTTGTCGAATACATCGACCTCGTGCTCCTTGGAGTCGTTGTCGTGACTGTGCTTTCGGTCGGTATCCACTGGTGGCGCGAACGACGCGAGATTCGCGACGAGGAAACCGGCTAACTCACACCCCGAGTATTAGGGCGACAAGACCGCTGTTGATGATGATCACGAGACCGGTGGCAACACCAGCGAGGCCTCGGACAACTCCGTGCGAGCGGTATTCGCCCATGATCTTCTTGTCACCCGTCACGATGATCAGTGGAATCAGGGCGAATGGGATTCCCCAGCTGAGGATGACCTGAGAGTAAATCAGCGCCGCCGTCGGTTCGACACCGATTATCAGAATGATAACTGCGGGAACCACCGTGATGCTGCGTCGAACAATCGGGCGAATCCGTCGGCGAATCAGGCCGTGCATGATTTCGGCACCGGCATAAGCACCGACTGCCGTCGAAGACAGAGAAGAGGCGAGGAGCGCTACCGCGAAAAAGGTCGCCATGAGCGAGCCGGAAACCGCCCCGATTGCGATGAACGCGCCGTCCAGAGTATCCGTGCCCGACTGCCCATTGAGAACCACCGCGCCAACTACGAGAAGAGCGAGATTCACGGCACCGGCGAGAAGTAGCGCGAGAGTCACATCCACTCGGGTTGCGACCCGAAGTCGGCGAATCGGAACCGTTGACGACTCGCTGATTCGATCACGAGAAAACCCGGAGTGCGCATAGATCGCGTGTGGCATCACGGTCGCACCGAGAATCGCGGCCGCGAGGATCAGTGATTCGTAGCCGTCGAGTCGCGGAATAAGACCCGACGCGAATGCCGTTGCATCGATCGGCTGACCCCACAGGAGGGCTCCGAATCCGACCGCGATGATGAGCAAAAAGAACACGATGAGTCGCTCGAACGGCTTTGCCCCCCACCGCCCTTGTACACCGAGAATTGCGACACCAAACACTCCAATGATGAGCCCACCTAGCCAGAGGGGTATTCCCCACAGGAGATACAACGCGATTGCACCGCCGATGACTTCCGCGACGTCGGTTGCGATAGCAATGAGTTCACCTTGAGCCCAGTAGCCGATCCTCCATCCACGCGACGTGATGCGGGACCCCAACACTTCGGGAAGGCTTCTGCCCGTCACAATTCCCAGACTCGCGGAAAGGTACTGCACGAGCCATGCGATGAGGTTACCCACCACGACAACCCAGACAAGAAGGAAGCCCAATTGAGCCCCGGCCGTGATGTTTGCCGCAACGTTTCCGGGATCGAGGTACGCCACACCAGCGACGAATGCCGGTCCCAAAAGACCCACGATCGCGGCACGGTTCGACACTGTGGGCTCTCTAATTCGCCGACTGAAAATATCGATTGAGCGCGGGGGCGATTAGCCCTAACGCACGCCCGCGGTGGCTCAGTGCCGCCTTTTCCAACGCCGACATTTCGGCGGCTGTTCCCGTCAATCCATTCGGAGCAAATATCGGGTCATATCCGAAGCCGTTTGTCCCTTTCGCCGCTGCCCGAAGTACACCAGACCACTCTGCTCGAACGACGCGCTCTGCGTCTTTCGTGACGAATGCAACTGCGCATACAAACTTCGCTGATCGATCCTTGACGCCCTTCATTTTCTCGAGAAGAAGTGTGAGGTTTGCGGCGTCGGTACCTTCCTCGGAAAAGCGGGACGAGAGAATCCCCGGCGCACCATCAAGCGCATCGACGCAGATCCCCGAATCGTCAGCGAGCGACGGTCGACCAGAATTGCGGAACGCTGCACGGGCTTTAATCAACGCGTTCTCTTCGAATGTCGCTCCGTCTTCAATCGGCGCCTTGCCCTCGGTCTGGACGAGTTCGATCCCGGGGCCGAGCAACGCTTTCATCGTCACCGCAATTTCGGCAAGCTTGTGTGCGTTATGGGTGGCGACAACGACGGTCTTCACGAGATCGACACCGCCAGAGTGGTCGCCTGAATTTCAGTTAGACGGGCAGTTCCGTTTGTTGCCAGCGTGAGCAGAGCGTCTAGTTCTGCCTTGTCAAACGGCGCACCTTCGGCCGTTCCCTGGACCTCGACAAAAAGACCACGGCCCGTCGCAACGACGTTCATGTCCGTTTCCGCGCGGACGTCCTCGGTGTATTGCAGATCGAGCATCGGCGTACCGTCGATTATTCCGACGCTGATCGCGGCGACGGAGTCAATCAGCGCGGTGGCATTCTTGCCGATAAAGCCCTTCGCGCGACCCCACTCAATCGCATCGCTCAGGGCGATGTATGCGCCGGTGACGGCGGCGGTGCGTGTTCCCCCATCCGCCTGCAACACATCACAGTCGATAACAATGGTGTTCTCGCCGAGTGCCTTCATGTCGACAACGGCACGGAGGCTTCGGCCAATCAAACGCGAAATTTCGTGCGTGCGCCCACCGATTCGACCTTTGACGCTTTCGCGGTCATTGCGGTCGTTGGTTGAGCGAGGCAACATCGCATATTCGGCCGTTACCCAACCCTTACCTTTGCCGGCCATCCAGCGTGGAACACCGTTCGTGAATGATGCCGTGCATAGCACCTTGGTATTTCCGAACGAGATAAGAGCACTGCCCTCGGCCTGCGCGGACCAGCCGCGTTCGATTGTCACGGGTCGAAGTTCGTCGTTGGTGCGGCCATCGATGCGAGTCATGAGTCAGTGTTCTCCAGTTCAATTCGTGTGGGAAGAGCAATTGTGCCGGTCGGGAAGGAATCAACTTTGTCGATTTCAAGCCCGAGGAATCGGTGTGCCAACTCACGGAATCGTTCCCCGTCGCCACCCGTCGTCTCGAACGAGTGAACCGGCGGGGTGGTTGATGATCGCAGAAGGTCATGGGTGACGAGTGTTTGGTATACCTCGTAGGCCGTCGCGTCATCACTCGACACGAGGGATACGTCTGGTCCCATCACGTATTGAATCGCCGCGGAAATGAGGGGGTAGTGCGTGCATCCGAGAACCAACGTATCCACCTTGGCGTCCTTCAGGGGCGCGAGATAGTCATTGGCGACAGCGAACAGTTCCTCGCCGCTGGTCACTCCCGCCTCGACAAACTCGACAAACCGCGGACACGCAACGGCGGTGACCTCGATTCCTGGGTCCGCGACAAAAGAGTCCTGGTACGCACCAGATTTGATGGTGCCGTCGGTTCCAATAACTCCGATGCGTTTCGTTCGTGTCCGCGAAACCGCTGTTCGAACAGCCGGTTGAATCACTTCAATCACAGGGATCCCGAGTCGATCGGTATATCGCTCTTTGGCGTCACGAAACATAGCTGCAGACGCCGTGTTGCACGCAATGACGAGAAGCTTGACACCTTGATCGGCGAGTTCGTCGAGAAGTCTAAGCGCGTGTTCACGAACTTCGGCGATGGGAAGCGGTCCGTACGGTCCGTTGGCGGTATCGCCGATGTATCGGATTGATTCGTTCGGCAATTGATCGATGACCGCGCGCGCTACCGTCAAGCCACCGACGCCACTGTCGACGATTCCGATGCTCGCATCCCGATTCATCTTTTTAGCCTACTAACGTCAGCAGAAGACCGTCGGGATGGCGGGGTCTCCTGGCGACAAGCGGCGACCCGCAGCCGGGAGTTCCGCCAGCGCGATGGCGTGGTGATCGCGCGCGCGCGTGACGCCCGTACCACCGCGGTACTCGTTCCGAATGACACCGTTCGTGATGACGTCGTGAATCAGGGGACGACCTGAGCCGTCGGTCGAATCCTTCGGACCCAGGTCAACCACTTCTTCCGTCGCAATCCCATCCACGAGTCGGCGGTGTGCGACCTTCCGGCCGGCGGGGTTCTGCTTTTCAGGGGAACGCTTCGAGACGGCAACCCAATTACCTGCCGCATCCTGGTGTTCGACCAGTTTGTAGACCATCCCTGCCGCCGGCGCCCCAGAACCGGTGACGACCGCAGTACCGACTCCGAACACGTCGACCGGGGCGCCTCGCAGCGATGCAATCGTGTTCTCGTTTAGATCGTTGGTCACGACGATTTTTGTCCCCGTTGCGCCGAGGCTGTCGAGTTGCGCGCGAACGCTGCGAACCAGCGACGGCAAATCTCCGGAATCGATTCGGACAGCGCCGAGCGATGGGCCAGCGACTCGTATCGCAGTTTCGACGGCGCTCGGAATATCAAAGGTGTCGATGAGCAAAGTCGTGTCGGTGCCAAAGGCCTCGACCTGAGCGCGAAACGCCGCTTCCTCTGAGTCGTGAAGCAGCGTGAAAGAATGTGCGGATGTTCCGCGGGTGGGGATTCCCCAGGTGCGGCCCGCTTCGAGGTTAGAAGTGGCGGCGAAACCGGCGATGAACGCTGCGCGAGCGGCAGCGACCCCGCTACCCTCCGACGTGCGGCGTGAACCCATCTCGATCAGCGGTTTGCCGTCGGCCGCCGTCGCCATTCGCGACGCGGCAGTTGCGACGGCGCTGTCGTAATTCAGGATTGACAACACGATGGTTTCGAGAACTACCGCTTCAGCGAACGTGCCCTCGACTTCGAGCACGGGTGAGCCAGGAAAAAACAGTTCGCCCTCTCGATACCCGCGAATGTCGCCTGAGAATCGATAGGTCGAAAGATATTCGAGGGCCTCGGTCGACACGACTTTTTCGGAAGAAAGCCAACTCACTATCTCGTCGTCGAATCGGAACGATTCAATCGCATCAATCAGTCGGCCAATTCCCGCGAATACGCCATACCGGCGACCGGCGTGAAGGCGTCGCGAAAACACCTCGAACACACACCGCCGTTCCGCTCGACCCTCCCGCATGGCGGCGTCAATCATGGTGAGTTCGTATCGGTCGGTGAAGAGTGCGGTCGATTCCGCCATAACGACTACTCGTCTCGCAATCGCTCGTAGATCTCTTTACAGGTCGGGCAAATCGGGAATCGATCGGGGTTGGAATTCGGCAACCACTTTTTGCCACACAGAGCACGCACAGGCTTTCCTGTCACCGCGGATTCGACAATCTTGTCTTTTTGGACATAGTGAGAGAACTTGTCGTGGTCACCGTCGTCCGTGACATCGTTCTCGAGGAGTTCCTCGAGTTCGCGGTCAAGCACATCGATTGAGCCGGGGGAATCGCTCTCAGAGGTCATGCAAATAGTGTACGCGCGACCACTACTCGAGCGAGCCCACCGTCACCGAACCTTCGCGGGAAACCCCTCCACGAATATAGGTGAACGTCGCAATATCCCCCGGGCGAAGGGAACGAACCTGTGCGGTGATGTCGATCTCGTCTCGGATGGGGACGCCGTTGAACATCGTGACGACATCTCCCTTTGCCATCCCCGCTGCTTCGGCCGGCGAACCCGGGTCAACGGCACGAATGGTGGCACCAATCACGCCGGTTGCGGTGGCGACGGCACTCACCATCGCACCAATTCGTCCGTGTTCAGCCGAACCGAACTCGATGAGGTCCGATGCGACTCGTTTCGCCAAGGTCGCCGGAAGTGCAAATCCAACCCCAATGGAACCAGAGGACGACCCACTGCTCGCAATCGCGACATTGATTCCGACCAGTTCTCCGCGGGTATTGAGAAGAGCACCCCCGGAATTTCCGGGATTAATTGAAGCGTCCGTTTGGATGACGGGCAGAGAAAGGTCTTGCGCAAGGGCTGACTGCTCGTTCCCCGGAAGGTCGAAGTTGAATCCGTTGCTCTTGTTCGAAATGGTGATCGACCGGTTGAGAGCCGAAACGACGCCGTCGGTGACCGTGTTCTGCAGTCCGAGGGGCGCACCGATAGCGATGACCTCGCTACCCACGGTGATCGAATCGGCGTCTCCGAAGACAACGGGTGTGAGTCCAGTGGTGTTGATTTTGATAACCGCAATATCGAGAATCGGGTCTGTACCGACAATTGTTGCCGGGAACAATCGACCGTCGCTCAGTGTGACGCGAATCGACGACTTCTGTTCCGCACCTCCGAGTGTGACCACGTGGCTATTGGTGATGATGTATCCGTTCTCGGAATAGATCACCCCAGAACCCGAACCGCCACTGGACGAACCGGACACTTCGATGGTCACGACGGATGGCAGTGCCTTCGACGCGACGGCGGTTGCCGCACTCGTGGCCGAAGACCCGTTGATGGTGACGACTTGAGGTTGCACGACGGTGCGGAAAGTCGACCCCGTCAATCCGGCGAATGCAACACCTGCACCGCCACCAATCAAACCAGCGATGACCGCGATTCCCGCAGCTGTTTTGACGGGCATGTCACCCACGAGAAACGGCCGACGCTGAACTCGAGCCGGCTCGGACTCGACGGCGGGCGGTGCCTCGACCACGATGACAGGTTTGCGGACTCGAGTGGCGCGGGGTTTGGGAGGGAGGACGTTGTCGTTTTCCATACCCACAAGAATGGACGCATTTCCTAAGAATTTCCCAAAATTGTCTAACTGTTTCCTTAATTCAACCTTAGAAACATCCGAATGCGCCGGGAGAACACGGCCGATTGACGAGGGCCGTGTCGGCCGAAAGGACGCTGACGGTGAGATCGTTGGCCCTTGCCATCACGAGTCCCGTGAGTGGCCTCCAACCTTGAGAGCCAAAACGAAACTTCGCCGAGTACCAGACGATGAGCCGAACGCGAACGTTTCCCGCCTCGTCATAGGAATGGCTTGTCGATGTTCCTGTCCACGGCGATTGGCCGAGTTGCCGCCACGAGGCACCCCGACTAGCGCTCGTCTGCCGAAGACCGTCTCCAAAGGACCGTTGATACTGCTCGGGAATGAACCTGACATCGGCGGGGTTGTCGAGCAATCTGCCCGAGACAACGTGAGTTCGCGCTGTCGACCAGAAATTCGTTGGGATGCGTTGGATAGTCCATCCCGCTGGTTCAACGAATTGCTGCGGTGAGCGCGGTCGAAATGATTCGAGATCACTAACGGTCGTCGGTTCAACACCGCCTTTAGGCGGCGACGAGCCCACACACTGCGCGTTGACAACAACCGGACATTCTTCTGGACCATCGTCATTAACGTCCCCGGATGAGCCGCCCGACGTCACGTCACCCCACAGGTCGACTCCTGTGTCGGTTGTGCCACCGCCAACTGAACACGTCCCTGAAGCAATCTGTGCCCCACTGCACGAGATCGACATCGCGGGAGTAGTCAACGTCGAAACCGCCGCAGAAATGATTAGGGCAACGGCAATACGGCGCACCACGTCGAGTCCTCCCACGGTGAAATTTCGTCGATCACGATTGCGCCGTCGCGCGGCACCAATCGAACAGTTGCGTGCGTCTGAGCTGTGGCACTGCCAAGGCAAGTCGACACGAGCGCATCAACGAAGGTGTGTCGTCCGCGCATTGCCGTGAGTTGCCACCGCGTCATCACCACTGGCTCCGCTTTTCCGCCCAACGCGTCGAGTGCTAAGAATCCGTCGGCTTCTTCGATGGCCCACTCAGGTGTTGTCAGGTCATTGATTGCATCGGCCGGAGCGTCTCCGGAAACAATTCGATTCGTCACAAAAATGTATTCGTCAAGCGTCGACTCGATCAGTGTCTCGGCATCGGCGACGAGGACACTGGCGTCCGCGATTGCTATCGGTGTTGCAGACAGACCAGGTTCGACTTGGGCTCCCGCTTCACAACCCGCAAGGGACAAGGCGATTACGCCGATGAAAGTGGCACGCATGCACTGAGGGTGCCATACCGTCGGGAGGTCGGGGCGATTTATCCCCAGCTAGAGAGGTGCCACCCCGTAGCGACGATTCCGAAGAGCAGGGTTTGAGCGACGAGCGGCCAGAACCGTGTCGGAATAAAGAACCACGTCCAACACAATCTCGCCCGTGCTCGCCTCGATAATGACCTCTCCCAACGGGTCGATGACCATCGATTCACCGATTCCAGACGACTCGGCGTGATTCGCCGCAATCACCCACGCAATGTTCTCGATGGCACGGGCCCGCACAAGAGTTTGCCAGTGTTCAGATTTGTGCGGCCCGGGAACCCAGTCCGCCGGAATGGCAAGCACCGTGGCCCCCGCATCCACCAGTCGGCGAGACACTTCGGGGAACCGAAGGTCGTAACAAGTTTGAACGCCAATTGCCCAGCCGTTCACCTCGACAATCAGTGGGGGGTCTGCCGGGTCGCCTGCGGTGATGACCGCCGATTCGAGCGCTCCGAACGCGTCATACAAGTGAACCTTGTCGTATCGGCCGATCACGCCGTGCCCATTGACCGCGACAACCGTGTTGGTAATGCTGGTGCCGTTTGACACAAGCAGGCCGGCAAGAATGGTCGCCGTGAGGTCTCGGGATTGTTCGACGATGAAACTAACAAACGGTCCGTCGATGGGCTCGGCGCCGTCTTGCCAGCGCTCGGTGTCTTTGTGAAACCAGGCGGAGTATTCGGGCAGAACAATGAGGTTGACCTCGTCCAAATGGCTCAACGCGTCACGCAACACCTCCCGGTTGTCGGCGGCGTCGTCGGACGGCGAAAACTGCACTAACCCGACGCTGAGGTTCTCCATCTTCTGAGCCTATCGCGCGACAATTCGGGCAAATGAAAACGGTCCCGAACGAATTCGGGACCGTTTCTCTTGGTTGCGGGGGCAGGATTTGAACCTACGACCTCCGGGTTATGAGCCCGGCGAGCTACCGAACTGCTCCACCCCGCGTCACAAGGGTCGAGCATATCACGGGGCAATTGCCCCACGAAATCGGGTTAGCGCGACAGCTCGTATGCCTTCTGCAGAGCAGCCTGCAGTTTCTTGTCCGCTTCGGCGGCGGCGACCAAATCGTTCGCCTGGTAGGCCTCTGCACGGTCAAGCAAGGCCTGGCGTGCTTCCTCGAGTGCGGCTTGAAGTTGCGGTGACACGTTCTCGTTTGGCGTTTCCGGTTCCGTTGGCGTTTCCGGGACCTCCGGATCGACACCGGCGTTTCCACCGAAGAGGGTGTCGAGTGCGGCCGGAAGCGTGTCTTCGAATGCGATGGAGTCACCGAACGACACAAGGATCTTCCTCAACAACGGATACGAGGTCTCCCCAGTAGAACGCACATAGACCGGCTGCACATAGAGCAGACCGCCACCAACCGGGAGGGTAAGAAGGTTTCCCGGAATGACCTCGGTTTGTCCTTGACGCAAGAGGTTCAGCTGCTGACTCACCGTCGCATCCGAGTCAAACTGCGCCTGAACCTGACCCGGACCGGGGATGGTGGTCTGTTTGGGCAGGGTCAACATGGTCAACTTGCCGTAGTCGGGACCTGCATCAGAGTTCGCCGACAAGTATCCGTAGAGCACGTTTCGCGAGTTCTCGCCCGTTGCCTGCGGAATAAAGGTCGAGTACAACGAGAAGGCGGGCTTGTCAGCTCCAGGCATCTGCATCGTCAGGTAGTACGGCGGTTGCAGCGTGGGGTTTTCGGGCGCCGACACCGGGTCGTTGGGGGTGACCCACGTGTCTTCAGACGAATAGAACGTTCCCGGATCTGTCACGTGATAGGAGCCCAAAACCGCGCGCTGGACCTTGAACAAATCAGACGGGTACCGAATGTGTGCGAGCAGGTCCGCACTCATTTCGCTCGCCGGCCGAAGGGTCTCGGGGAAAATTTTGGCCCAGGTTGACAACATCGGATCCGTTTCGTCCCACGCATAAATCGTGACCGCACCGTCATAGGCATCAACGGTGGCCTTGACTGAGTTGCGCATGTAGTTGGCCGGACCGCTCGGAACAGTCGATCCCAGCGTGTACGTGTCGAGAATCGCAGTCGAAATGTCAATCGACGTCGAATAAGGGTAATTATTGCTCGTCGTGTACCCATCGACAATCCACATAATCCGTCCGTCCACAACGGCGGGGTACGGGTCGTTGTCGAGCGTAAGATACGGGGCGACCTTATTCACTCGAACCAGCGGGTTGCGATCGTACAAAATCTGGGAGTCATCGGAAATGGCGTCCGACAACAGCAACTGTTCTGACTGGAAGTGCATCGCGTAAATCAACCGAGTGAAAATGTTGTCCAACTTCGGACCGCCGTCGCCCTCGAAGGTGTATTTAGCGTTTCCCGCCTCGGATTCAGAGGACGCCGACGGGTAGTCGAGTTCGAGAGGTCCGTCCTCGCCCTTTGCGCCGACGATAGAGTAGGGCGGCGATGACTCGCCGAAATAGATTCGGGGTTCATAAGTACCAAGCGCACCGGAAACGGGGATTCCCGACTCGAGGAACGTCGGTTGGCCATCGGCGTTGCGTTCGTTTCCGTAGGCTGCAACCATTCCGTAGCCGTGCGTATACACAATGTGGTCGTTGTACCACGAGGCCGACGATTGTCCGCTGAGGTCCAGCTCACGAAGAGCGAGAACCGTGTCCTGCATGGTGCCATCAATCAGATATCGATCGACATCAAGATGCTCGGGGAATTTGTAATACTGGCGAAACTGTTCGAGCTGCGCAAACGCATCCGACACGAGCCCGGGGTCAATGATGCGAATGTTTGACGTGGTTTCGGCGTCGGCGCGAAGAGCACCCGACTCTGCCGTCGTCGT
>JBIIAK010000153.1:0-3659 GCA_044239945.1 Microbacteriaceae bacterium | reverse complement strand
TGGCGTGACCATTTCTGTTTCGCAATCACAATCGACGAGGTGCCGGGCGGTTTGCTTGCCCGATTAACTCGGGGAACCGTGAACGAAAGCCTTGCCGATGTCCCTGAAGTCGATCTCATCGCGGCCCGCACCCCGATTCGCTGAAAAACACACCGCGCGCGCCTGGGAGTCGAATCACTCATCGCGATTTACCTTAGAGAACGTGGACAGTGGCCTTGGACCGACCGTGACATTGATCGTCGGGGGACTCCTGTGGCTCGTGTATTTGGCTCCGAGCCTGCGCGACCGGCACGAATCACGAACAATCGAGCGCAACGCGCGGCGCATCAGCGCGACTGCCCAAGATCTGGGAATTCGTTCGCGCACGCCGATGAACGAGATGTCAACGCGGGAACTTGTTGAGCACCGACGTGAATTGGAACGAATTGCCCGCGTCACAGATCGTCACGAGGAACGAGCACAACGTCAGGCAGTCTTTGCCGCCTCGCCCGCGGTGGCCGCGCGGCACCGCACGATAAAACTGTGGATGACGCTCGTAATTGTGGCGTCGATCGCAGGCGCGGGAGTCGCGTTCTATCTCGCAGCCTGGTCCTACCTGATTCTCGCCGCGGGATTCGGGCTTCTTGCCCTGATTGGTTTGGTCGCGGTGAATACCGCAGGCGTGTCCGCAACTAAACCGGTAGCGGCCCGAAAGCGCGTCGCTCGACCTGTCGCTGTCGACGAAACGTGGACCCCAATCCGCACCCCACCCGTTCATCGTTCGATACCGGACGGAGCTGGGCTAATCGTCACCGAAGAACACGCAAAAGCCATCGCGGCCCGCGAGCGGGCGACGCGCATCCGCGAACAAGCGGCTCGTGCATCCCAACCCGGCGTCGCCGCGGACCCACGGTTCGCCGCGCCCTCGATCGAAACCGAAGCCGAGACGACCGGAACGTTCGATATCAGTGCGGCACTGCGGGCTCGACGGGCAAACTAAATCTTCGCGCCGATAGTCGCGGTGCTATCCTGAACACCCTGGGGCTATGGCGCAGTTGGTAGCGCGTCTCGTTCGCAATGAGAAGGTCAGGGGTTCGAATCCCCTTAGCTCCACTTAAAAATTCGAATCTCGTTACCTTTTCCGAAACAACCCACCGGGTTGTTTCGCCCCTACGCTCCACTCAAAAATCCGAATCTCGTTACCTTTTCCGAAACAACCCACCGGGTTGTTTCGCCCCTACGCTTCACCAGCGGATCGGGGGCGTCCCAGATTGTTTAGACGGTAGGCTTTTAGTAACTCTTCGAAAGGAAAAACTGGTGCCATTGGTTAACCTGCGCAGAATCGCTCGACTGGTGGCCCTTGGAACAGCGGTTAGCCTGAGTACCATTTCAAGCGTCCAAGCCTTCGCTGCTCCATCGGGTTCACCATTTGACTCTGCGGCAAATCCAGTGATACAGATAAGTAGTAGTGCTGTAGATGTGCCATACCTAGGTGACACCCTGGATGCGCACATCACTTTTTTTGGAGGTTGGGTTCCTACCCCGACCACGATGACTTATCAGTGGTTAGCAAATGGAAAACCAGTTAAAAAAGCTACCGGCACTTCATACACTCTGACTCCGCGAGAGATTGGAAAGTTGATCAGTGTTCGAGTGGTTGGGTTTCGCGCGTCCTATGTGACGACGACTCGCAGCTCCAACCAGACGAACAGAGTGGCAGCCGGGCGCACTTTTGCATCCTCATCAGACCCAGTCATAACTGGAATTGCTTCGGTAGGTCAAATGTTGAGTGCGTCTGTTAGTCCCTGGTCTGCGCCAGGACAAATAATCAGTTATTCGTATCAATGGTTCAGAAACGGGAAGGCAATCAAAGGCGCCACGGAATTTCAATATTTTGTGGCCTCTAGTAAAGACCACGGAAAGATAATCACCGTCAGGGTTACGGGTTCTGCGCCAACTTACCTAACGGTGATAAAAACCTCGTTACCGACTGACCCGGTAACCTACACGCCATAATTCTCGTTCAGTTTGTTACCTCTGTAGGCAAGAACTTCGTGCGAATGGCCCACAGGTCGGGGACACGGAGTGGAACAAGGTTGACTGCAGGTAGCTGACTCCGCTCGAGCCGCCGGTTCCTGGCTTGTTGCCGATCGCGCGCTCGACCAGTTTGTCGCGCCGTTAACACATACAACCAGAGTCGGGCAGATTGTGATTCGCCTTGTGTCCCGATTTTGGGGACCCGGAAACTAGTCTGAGCTAGACGCCGACGCGGCAGACCCAGCAGAGACCGGAGATGCTCCTGATGCGGCGGATGCCGGGGACGCCTCGGATGCTGCTGAAGCAGGAGATGCTTCGGATGCTGCCGAGGCCGGGGATGCGTCGGATGCGGCGGATGCCGGGGATGCGTCGGATGCGGCAGAAACAGGGGACGCCTCGGATGCGGCAGAGACCGTAGCGATGCCTTCCGGGGTGTCGCTTTCCAGGGTGACTTGATCAGTATTCGGTACCGACGTTTCTACTACTTGTTCTGAGGCATCAGAGGCTCCCGCGAAAAGGGGCATCTCGCCAGCAAATGACGTGACGGCCACCCCACTGATTCCGAGTGAGCCGAGGACGGTTACGGTAGCGATTTTGGTGAATTTAGAAATTGCCATAGAAAATATTATGACACGAAAATCCACCGTGAACTAGGTTTTGTGTGTGGCCCTCAACCCAGTTGCGCCGCGGCTGCTTTGATCAAGTTGTGTGCCACCGTTGGGTCGAGACCGCGAGTTGACAGCGTTTGAGCAACCAAATGTGTCGCAATCGAACAATGAAGGCGCCCCGCGTCGGTCGCAGGTGGCAGATCGCGACTCGCAAGAACTTCTAGGCACTCACGCCAAAAGCCGTTGGCAGCATCGGCGGTGTTCATGTGTTGTGACGCCAAACAATTCGACCACAAGCTCGCAATATCGTCTCCGACAGTTCCCAAACCCATGTCGTCCAAATCGATGATCCCAGAAACCGAATTACTCGAATCATTCGTGACAAAAATTTGACCCAGATGCAGATCCCCATGGATTGTTGTCGCATTGTCGGGGTTGATTCGATTGATTTTGGTTGCCCGAATTTTTCCTTCTAGGTTTGTGAGAATAGCTCTTTCGGCTGGGTGGGCTTGCTTTGCCCTGGCAAAGTACCATGCGACGTTCTTGATGATTGGAGTCCTACTCGGGACGTCTGTTTCAATTTTTTCAATCATCAGAAGGGCCTCCAGCGCCGCATTGATTGCTGTTTCGCCTGAAATCTTGTTTTCAGAGGCGCGGGAGAGTTCAACGCCGTTTGCGGTCGAGTAAATGACAATGCCAGCAGGACTCCAACCAATCACCTCCGGAGCCGGTAAACCCGCGTCCCGCGCAAGTCGCGAAGCACCGACAACCCGCGCTGCGAATTGCGGTCTCACGGCTTTGACGAACGCCGTTGATGATCCTGCGCTGCACCTGACCACGGCTCGCCGACCCGGCCGATATGCCAACAGCTCTACTTCAGTCGGAACCCAACCTAGGTCCAATCGCTTGAACAAGACGCCAAGCGGTTCTGTACCAACAACACTTGCTAACGAATTGAGCTTGGGATCCGAAGGAAACTGCCACACCATCAGGGGGTACCCGCCAGTCTCACTCAACCCTTTTTCCGGGGAATTT
>JBIIAK010000111.1:0-3673 GCA_044239945.1 Microbacteriaceae bacterium | reverse complement strand
TTATATCGCGTTGCTGGAGTGGTCCAACCCGAACTCGCTGGGGCCGCTCGACACGCTCACCAAAATCATGGCGTCTTTTTTTCACTCGGTTCAGACTCGTAGCGGCGGCCTCAATACCCTAGATATCGGCCTATTTCAGCCTGAGACGTGGCTCGGCCTGGACGCGCTCATGTTCATCGGTGCAGGCCCGAGTAGCACCGGAGGCGGAATCCGGATTACGACATTTGCGGTACTCGCCTACATCGTATGGACCGAGCTACGCGGTGATTCGGCGGTCAACATTTTCGGAAAACGCCTTTCACGTTCGGTTCACCGACAGGCAATCACCATTGGACTTCTTGCCGTAGCCTACGTCGCCATTTCGACCGTTCTCATGCAGGTTGTTACCGACATCGACACGGACAAGATAATCTTCGAGGTCATCAGTGCTTTTGGCACGGTGGGACTGTCTACTGGAATCACCTCGTCCCTCCCCGACGCGGCGCTCATCAACCTCATTGTGCTGATGATTGTTGGTCGGCTCGGTCCTCTTACGCTGAGTACAGCACTTGTCCTCAGGCATCGCCCCAACCTCTACGAATTCCCCAAAGAAAGGCCACTCCTTGGTTAAAAAAACATTTGGCACGCGAAAGAGCGTGCGTAACGTCGCTGTCTTCGGACTGGGACGTTTCGGCGCGGCCCTGGCCTGCGAGCTCATGGAGAGCGGGGTGGAGGTGCTCGGAATCGAAACTGACGAAGATCGCGTCCAACGGCACAACGGGTTGCTGACGAAAGTGGTTCGCGTCGACCCCGGCGTCGGTGAGGCTCTTGAGCAACTGCACGTCAAGGACTACGACGTCTGCGTGATCGCAATCGGATCCGATGTTCTCGCAAGCATCCTGATTGGGGCCTACTTGATAAAAATCGGAGCCAAAGAAGTGTGGGCTAAGGCAACATCGATCGAACACGGCGAAATCCTCGGGCAAATCGGCGTACACCACATCGTTTACCCCGAACACGATATGGGACGTCGCGTCGCACACCAGGTCAAGGGATCGACGGACTTCATCGAGGTCGACGACACTTACGTCATCATCAAGACAACGGCCAATCAGCACATCATCGGAACCCGACTTGGGGATTCCGAGATTCGTAAACGTTATGGTGTGACGGTGATGGCGGTCAAGAGAGGTAATGGAAACTGGGTCAACGCTGACAGCGACACGATTGTTGCTGAGTTCGACGAGATCCTGGTGGCAGGTCCGACCAAGCAAGCGGAACAATTCGGTCTGCTCAACTAACAACACCCATCCACAGGAGTGACAATGACGACGTCTGGAATTGAAATCGACGAGCGCGACGACGCAATTCGTCCCGCCGATGATCTGTACCGACACATTAACGAACGCTGGATTGAGCGGACTCCGATTCCTGAGGATCGCGCCCGATACGGGTCTTTCCATCTTCTTGCCGAAGAGGCCGAAAAGGCTGTTCGCGAAATTATCGAAGAGTGCCAAACGGCCGCCGAAGGTACCGAGGCCCGCAAGGTTGGCGACCTGTACACGAGTTTTATGAACGTCGATGCCGTGAACGCGCGTGGCGCCGCACCATTGACCCCACTTCTGAAGCGAATCGATGGCTTAGGAAGCCTCGCAGAGTTCATGTCAGCGCTAGGTGAATTCGAACGAGACGGAATTGGTTCGTTCCTGTCGATGTGGGTCGACAACGATCCAGGTGACCCTGAGCGATACCTCGTTTTCCTCGAGCAGAGCGGAATTGGACTACCCGACGAATCGTATTTCCGCGAGGAAACCTTTGCCTCGATCCGCGAAGCGTACCGAGGTCACCTCGAACGAATGTTTGCAATCGCGGGTTTTTCGGACGCCTTCGACCGCGCAGCGAGGGTCTATTCCATCGAAGAAAAGTTTGCGGCCGTTCATTGGGACAACGTAAAGACGCGCGATACCCACGCCACCTACAACTTGGTGGGCTGGGATGAATTCGCCACGTCACTCGGGCCGGTGGCCGCGCCGTGGCGCGACGCTCTCAATGTTGCGGACAATGTCTTTTCCGAAGTTGTGGTCCGCGAACCCTCGTTTGTCGAAGGTGCCCGCGCAATCTTTGAGTCCTCTGACCTCGAGTCATTGTCTGACTGGTTGCGCTGGCAGGTCATCCACGGACTAGCTCCTTACTTGTCAGCGGATTTTGTCGATGAGAACTTTGCGTTTTATGGAACGACACTGTCGGGCACTCCCCAGTTGCGCGACCGCTGGAAGCGCGGCGTCGGATTTGTAGAGGGCGGACTCGGTGAAGCGGTCGGAAAGCTCTACGTCGAGCGGCACTTTCCGCCCGCGGCGAAGTCCCAGATGGACCTCCTTATCGCCAATCTGATTGAGGCATATCGCCAATCAATCTCGAATCTCGAATGGATGAGTGACGAGACGAAGACACGTGCACTCGAGAAGCTTGATAAATTCACCCCCAAGATTGGCTATCCGGTTCGCTGGCGTGATTATTCGTCCGTTCACGTATCGGTCGATGACCTTGTCGCAAACGTCTTCACCATCGCGCGGTTCGACTTTGCGCGCGAAACGGGCAAGGTAGGCAAGCCGCTCGATCGTGGCGAATGGTTCATGCTGCCACAGACGGTGAACGCCTATTACAACCCCGGCTTCAACGAAATTGTTTTCCCCGCGGCAATTCTGCAGTACCCGTTCTTTGTCGCCGAGCGGGACGCCGCAGCGAACTATGGGGCGATCGGTGCGGTCATCGGGCATGAACTCGGGCACGGCTTTGACGACCAGGGAAGTGAGTTCGACGGGGATGGGCGACTGTCCAACTGGTGGAGCGATGTCGACCGCGAGCGATTTACGGAACGCACCAAGGCGCTGATCGATCAGTACAACGCGCTCGAACCACGTGCACTCCCGGGCCACACGGTCAATGGTGAATTGACAATCGGTGAAAACATCGGTGACCTCGGCGGACTCAGCATCGCCTGGAAGGCGTACCTGTTGGCGTTGAATGGTAGCGAGCCACCTGTCGTCGACGGAATGACCGGCGCGGAACGATTCTTTTTGTCCTGGGCGCAGGCATGGCGACAATCCGCACGTGATGAAGAGGCTCTGAGGCTTCTCGCGATTGACCCACACTCTCCCCCAGAGTTCCGGTGCAACCAGATCGTCAGAAATCTGGACGTCTTTCACGAGACGTTCGGCGTGACGTCGGCTGACCCAATGTGGCTCGACCCCGCCGAGCGCGTGACGATTTGGTAAGGCGGGGGCGTCTCTTCAGAACCGAGCCGCTCATTCGGTTTTTGCCGTCGCTAATCAGGGTTAGGCTATTTAATCTCACAGGCTTACAAGGAGGTTCGTAATGCGTGGAAAAATTCTTTTGGTACTTGGTCTCGGTATTGGCTACGTCCTCGGTACTCGCGATGGTCGGGCGCGCTACAACCAGATGAAGAACGCTGCACTCAAGGTGTGGAACGACCCACGAGTGCAAGAGCAAGTTAACGCTGCGACCGAGTTCGTCAAGGAAAACGCGCCCGAGGTTGCCTCGGCCGTGACCGAGAACGTCAAAAAAATCGCGGAGCGCGTCGAAGCTGTTCGGTCGGCTAAAGCGCCAACCAAACCCGCAACCGCGGCACGAAAGTCTTCGACCAAGCCCGCGGCAAAGAGAACAACTCCCGCAA
>JBIIAK010000112.1:0-3673 GCA_044239945.1 Microbacteriaceae bacterium | reverse complement strand
GCTGGACACGCGGGAGCGACCGAGCGGTCGCACGCGTCGATGTCGAGGTCGACGTGAACGGGTCCGCCGTCGGCGCCAGCAATGGCGAGGGCTTCGTGGACCACCGCGTCGACGCCACGGCGGGCGACGTCGTCGCGGGTGATTACGGTGATTCCCCAGTCGCGAACCCGGCGATGATATTCCGATGAGTTGGCAAAATCCGCGATCGCGATCTGGACAACCCGAGCGGGGTCAACGCCGAAATCCTCGACTAGGCGACGCACGGGGGATCCGTTACTCACCCCGTCGCGAACGTCGAGATGAGCGTCGACGGTGATGAGCCCCGCTGTGGCAAGTTGGGTGCCCCATCCGGCAACCGCCACGGGAACAGTGAGCGCGTTGTCGCCACCAATCGCCACCAACAGCCTGGTGCGAGAAACCGCCTCGGCAATCACGCGAATTGCACCCGCCTCATCGCCGTCCGGGTCGGTCACGTCCCCGAAGTCGTGGCGGATAAGGCGTGTAGCCGTGTGTGTGTCGGCACCAACCTGGAATGTCTCGGAATAGCGAGGCAACACCGCACGGACGGCGGCAGGCGTCAGGTTTGTGGAACCAGGAGTGATTGACGTCGAAAACGTCGGGACTCCGATGATCCCAAAATCGACATCCCCTTCGGGCGCAATCCACCCGCCAGCGCGGGGCCAGAGCGGATCATGGGAAAAGGCCATAAAGGCAACAATAACGCGCCCGCGATTTAGCGGAACGCTTCTTCGCCTGTCAGCGCTCGGCCGACCACGAGCGCGTGAACCTCGTCGGTGCCCTCATAGGTGCGGACCGACTCGAGGTTCATCATGTGTCGCATAATCGGGTAATCCGCCGTGACGCCATCGCCGCCGAGAATCGATCGAACCGTAGAAACGATACCGACCGCTTCGCGAACGTTATTGAGTTTGCCGACCGAAATCTGGTCGTGGGCTAGCGTGCCCGAATCTTTGAGTTTGCCAATGTGGTGTGACAGCAAAACGCCCTTTTCGAACTCCAGGAAGCAATCAGCGAGCTTTGTCTGAGTGATCTGTGTTGCGGCGAGTGGTTTGCCGAACAGGATTCTCTCTTTCGAAAACTTCACCGCGACGTCGATAGCCGCGCGCGCGGCGCCCATGACTCCCCAGATGATGCCATACCGCGCTTCGTTGAGGCACGAGAATGGCGCTCCGAGCCCCTTGGCGGATGGAAGACGAAGTGACTCGGGGACACGAACGTTCTCAAGGTGAATATCGCACTGAATCGATGCTCGCATCGAAAGCTTGTTGGAAATCGGCGTCGCTGTGAAGCCAGGAGTGTCGGTCGGCACGATGAAACCGCGAATGCCGTCCTCGGTGTCGGCCCAGATGATGGCGTAATCGGCGATGTTCGCGATGCCTATCCAGCGCTTGGCGCCGCTGATGACCCAGTGGTCACCGTCCTTGACCGCCTTTGTCAGCATGTTCGACGGATCAGAGCCACCCTGGGGCTCGGAGAGTCCGAAACATCCGGCCAACTCACCACGGGCCGACGCTGGGAGGTATTCCTGTTTTTGTTCTTCAGACCCGAACTTGGCGATCGCAGACATCGCGAGAGAACCGAGGACAGAGACATGCGTTCGCCATGAGGTGTCGACTGCTTCGAGTTCGTAGCACACTAGCCCATAGGAAACAGCGCTCGCGCCGGCGCAACCGTAACCCTCGATGTGCATTCCGAGCATTCCCAGTTCACCCATTTCGCCGATGAGTTCGGTGCGAAGGCGCTGTATCTCGAAGTCTTCGTCAATCTGTGGTTGGATTCGCTCGAGAGAAAATTTTCGAGCCTTGTCTCGCCAGCCGAGTTCGTCTGCGGTGAACAGCGCGTCGAACCCCATCACGGATTCTGTGGTGGACAAATTCGACATCCTGGCTCCTTCGCGCCTCTCTAATACATGCAATACTAGTGTTTTTTGCGAAGTGATCAGAGTGGACCTGAGGGGACTCGAACCCCTGACCCCCTGCATGCCATGCAGGTGCGCTACCAGCTGCGCCACAGGCCCTTTCGGGCAACTTGTTCAGATTAGCCTACGGCCGAGATTTCTCACAAATCATCGGCGAAGGTTTCCCGCTCGGGCAGGGTAATCGGGATCACCGGACAGTCGTGCCACAGGCGCTCGAGTCCATAAAACATGCGTTCTTCTTCGTGGAAAACGTGCGCGACGACGTCACCAAAGTCGAGCAGGATCCATCGACCCAGGTCACGGCCTTCCCGGCGAAGAGTTCTACTTCCGCTCGCCAACATCTGATCTTCGATTTCGTCAGCGATCGCTTGAACATTTCGTTCATTGCGTCCAGTGACCATCACGAACGCATCGACGATACCGATGGGGCCGCTGACATCAAGAGCGACAATGTCTTCTCCCTGCTTGGCGTCTGCTGCAGCCGCGACAATGGCGACGTGGTCGATGGCGGTTGTGGTTGCGGGCACTGAGTTCCTTTAGATGAGTTCGGTGAAAAAAGCGAGTCCAATGAGTGCCGCCACAAGAAGTCCGAGAAACGTGGCAAATCCGGCCGAGATGCCTTGTCCGGCAGAAGAGATCTTGCGATCGACCTTGATGGGGGCCGCCCGTCCGATGATCGAGAGCGCTTCTGTGGCGCGCCGAGGGATTGCGGGCATCCCTGTGAGTGGGCTGGCGTCTATGGCGATCGGCGACGATCGGGGGCTTGACGCAGCCGAGACGACAATGGGGCCGGTGAGGATGATCTCGCCAGTCTTATCGATTAGTCCCGAAATTTCTCCAGTTGGATATTGTTCGACATGAAGCGTCATGGTCGCGGTGTTGGGTTGCCCCACGGTGGCCGACGCGGTAATCCACTCGGTTCCAAAATCGTCATAGCCATAGTCGTGCGGGAGCCCACTGGATGGTTGCCGACGTGACCGACGCGATGGCAATTCGTCTGTAGGTCTTACCGCAGCGACGGTCTGTGGAACGCCCAACACCCCTTCGGTCGGACGCTGCGCCGCGTCACGAGCTTCGCGCTGTGCGCGTCGGCTCGGAAGTGCGGTGAAGTTGTCGGTCATGTGTGTCCACGATACAACGCATGCTTTGCAATGTACTGAACGACGCCATCGGGCACCAGGTACCAGACGGGCGCCCCAGCGTGGACTCGTGAGCGGCAATCGGTCGACGATATGGCCAGTGCCGGAATCTCGAGTTGACTCACTTTTTCTGTCGGAAGACCAGAGACCGACAGCGTGTGACCTGGTCGAGTGACCGCGACGAAGTGAGCGAATCCCCATGCGTCGTCGATGTCTTTCCAGTCGAGGATTTGTTCGATTGCGTCGGCCCCCGAGATAAAGTACAGGTCGGAATCGGGATAAAGGTGCCGAAGGTCGCGCAGGGTGTCAATTGTGTATGTCGGCCCGTCTCTGTCAATATCGACTCGGGAAACGGTAAAGCGAGGGTTCGCTGCCGTCGCGATCACCGCCATAAGGTAGCGATGCTCCCCCGCCGTGACGTTCTCTTTATGGGACTGCTCTCCGGTGGGGACAAAGACGACCTCGTCCAGTTCAAAATGAGTGGCCACCTCACTCGCGGCAACGAGGTGCCCGTGGTGAATGGGGTCGAACGTCCCACCCATTACGCCGATTCGTCGGCGGGTGCGTTCGACCGTCACAAAAGGCCTAGTGGTGC
>JBIIAK010000110.1:0-3678 GCA_044239945.1 Microbacteriaceae bacterium | reverse complement strand
GACTCCGATGTCCCGCAAGATTTGTTCGAACTCGAGAGCGGCGTCACGGTTGCGCGGGCGCGGGAGTCCGTGCGAAATAATCGTCGATTCGAGCGCGACAACGGGTTTGTTGTTCGCGAGCGCAAGCGCCACTTCTGGGGCGATGTTCAACGTAGGCACCCTGTGACGATACCGCACGCTCTACTATCGAATAGTGCCCAGTGAAATCACATCCGACCTTCCCCTGCGGCGGGGTAAGGACGGCTCACCCGCGCTGTGCCTCGTCACCGGGGCGACGGGATACATCGGTGGGCGACTCGTCCGCGAACTTCTCGCTCATGGCTATCGGGTCCGTGTCATGGCCCGTCACGCCGAGCGCTTGCGCTTCCATCCGTGGATCGACAAGGTCGAGGTGGTCGACGGCGACGCCACAAACCGCGACGACCTTAAGCGTGCGGTCGCAGAGGTCGACGTCGCGTACTACCTTCTTCACGCCCTCATGTCCCCCCAGAACTTCGAGGACGAAGAACGTCTTGTCGCGACGCTGTTCGGCGAAGAATGTTTCACCGCTGGTGTGTCGCGAATTGTTTACCTCGGTGGGATGGCCGACGCCGACTCAACCCTTTCCCCCCACCTTCAATCACGAGCAGACACCGGTGACATCTTGCAGAACTGCGGTGTCCCCACTATCGAATTGCGCGCGGGAGTCGTCATTGGTTCGGGTTCTGCGTCATTCGAGATGCTGCGCTATCTGACCGAACGGTTACCGATCATGACGGTCCCCAAGTGGGTCAATTCGCGCATTCAGCCCATCGCGGTTCGTGATGTTCTTCGATACCTCGTCGGTGCCGCGTCGCTGCCCGATTCCATTTCGGGTGACTACGACATTGGCGGACCTGATGTGTTCACGTATCGAGAGATGATGGAGCATTACGCTGCGGCGGCCGGGCTACGTCCGCGAATCATTATTCCGGTACCCGTTCTGACACCGAGGCTGTCGAGTGGCTGGGTCGGGCTCGTCACCCCCGTACCGTACACGCTCGCCCGAAGACTCGTCGCGAGCTTGAAGAACGAAGTTGTGGCTCGTAACGACGACATTCGACGCTTGATTCCGGACCCTCCCGCAGGGCTCACAAAGTTTGACCGCGCGGTGACCCTGGCCCTAACGAAAATCAAGGACGCCCACGTCGACACTCGATGGTCGGATGCTTCGCTCCCCGGTTCACCGTCAGAACCACTCCCAACCGATCCAGATTGGGCCGGTGGAACACTCTATAAGGACGTTCGCGTCGCACACAGCACCGATTCGGTTGACGAGGTGTGGAAGCGCGTCGAGTCAATCGGTGGGGATAACGGCTATTCCACTGCCAGTTGGGCGTGGGAAGCACGTGGACTGTTGGATCGACTTGTCGGCGGCCCTGGTCTTCGCCGTGGGCGTCGCGACCCGAACCACTTGGTCGAGGGCGAGGCGCTCGATTTCTGGCGGGTCGAGTCTCTTCGTCCACCGCACGTATTACGTCTTCGCGCCGAGATGCGTAACCCGGGCTTAGCATGGCTGGAATTCGTCGTCGAAGCCGAGAACGGTGGGTCAAAGGTCACGCAGTCCGCCTATTTCGCGCCACGCGGGCTCGCGGGACACGTGTATTGGTGGCTTGTCTGGCCAATGCACGGTTTGGTGTTCCCGTCGATGGTGAATTCTGTTGCACGTGGACGAAAAAACAAACGTTCGTGAATCGGACTCCGAGTGCCGACGGCCGACTTGCCGTCCTCGCCCTTTTCGGTGTGACCGCCGCGTGGGGAGCCTCGTTCGTGCTCATGAAGCCGGCGATTGAACGCCAGCCGGTCCCCGATTTCCTTGCCACGCGGTTCGTCATCGCGGCAATCATTCTGATACTCGTTCGCCCGTCGGTCCTGTCGAACATCACCCCACGAGTGTGGTGGACCGGAGGCGTCGCGGGAGTCGTCCTCGCTGTCGGCTATGTCGCACAAACCATCGGACTGCACTATGCAACCGCCGCAATCACGGGATTCCTCACGGGCCTTTATGTGGTCGGGACGCCGTTGCTGGCGTGGCTGCTGTTTCGACAACCGCTTAATCGCAAGGTCATCATCGCCGCCGTTCTCGGGTTGACCGGTCTCGGGATTATCTCGTTGAACTCTTTTGGGATTGGCATCGGGGAGATCTGGATCATCGTGGGGGCACTCTTTTTCGCTCTCCACATCGTTGTCTTGGGTCGCTGGGCACCCGGTCACGATACCTACGCGCTCACTGTGGTCCAGATTGTCGTTGTGGCAATCTTCACCGCAGTCCTGACCTTTGCGGACGGCGACGGATACGTCGCTCCGCCGGACACCGACGTGTGGATTGCGGTGCTTGTCACCGCGGTGTTCGCGACTGCCCTCGCCTTCCTCTTACAGACCTGGGCGCAGTCCAAAATGGACTCCTCCAGAGTCGCAATCATCCTCACGGCCGAGGTCCCCTGGGCTGCTGGACTCTCGGTTGCGGTGGGTCAAGAAACACTCGCTGTTCGCACCATCATTGGCGGGTGCGTCATGATTGCCGCAATGCTGATTGCGGAATGGCCTACACGGCGCAAACCAGCCAAAGGCGAAATTATCCCCGTGCACCCTCTCGGGCACTTCGAATAGTGGGCGACAAATCGGCTAACCGATAACGCCAAACTGTGTCTTCCACGCCAAAATGCGCACCACTTTGGCAATCAATTCATCACGGGTGAGCCCGTCCTGGGAAATCTGTGAAACGACGCGCTTCACGATGTCTGGCGGATTGCTGCAGATTAACGCAATATCTGCACCCGCATCGAGAGATGCGCGCACCACCTCAACCAAGCGATGATTGACTCCGACGAGCGCGGCCTCCATTTCCAGCGCATCGGTCATGATCAGACCGTCTGGTCCGATTTGATTGCGAAGAATTGCGAGCGCCTTTGGTGACCGAGTTGCTGGAACTCCGCGTTCCGTCAATCCTTTCGATTGCAGGTGTCCAACCATAACGGCGGTGAATCCCGCCGCAATCGCTCGATCGAACGGGACGAGGTCAGAGTCTTTAAGTTGACCGTAGGCCGGAATGATGCCAGGTGAATAGTGAGTGTCGGTCGCGCGGCCGTGACCGGGCCAATGTTTAATGACGGGTGCGACTCCGACTGATTCGAGTCCCGTTGCCCACGCTATAGCTGAACGCGCGGCACCCGATGGGGTGGACGAGAACGACCGTGATTGGCTTCCGATAAAGCGTCCAGGGCTGTTCAGGTCGGCGACAGGCGACAATGCCATGTCGACACCGAGTTTCTTCATCGCCTTCCCGTACTTCGCTGCAGTGCGGTTCACGTCGGATTCAGACCAGGTTCCCATGGTTTCCGCTGATCGGAGCGGGTAAATCACATTGGCAAGACGTTGGACGGCCCCGCCCTCCTCGTCGCTAGCGATGAGAGGCGGAACGCGATCCCCCGAGCGCGCGACCAATGTGGTGATTTGTCGAGCAAGATTGTTCGGTGCAACACCTCCGAGTAGCACCACTCCGCCGAGACCTTTGCGAACTGCTTGCGATAAGGCGCCGATGTTCGACACCGACGCACACTGAAAGATTGTCTGGGCGACGAGTTGACGATTGGTCCAGGTTGTGGGGTCGGCGGAATCGTATGGGAGTTCGTCATCGATTGAACCGGTCGTCGTCGTCGG
>JBIIAK010000013.1:0-12326 GCA_044239945.1 Microbacteriaceae bacterium | reverse complement strand
CCCGCGGGGTAAAACAGTTCCATCGGAAGCACTGCGTAATCGGGTCGCATCCACGCGGCGGCGACCTCAAACCAGGTCGGGTGAGCCTCGGGGGATCCCGTCACATAAACCGTCAGCATCGATAGTTCGCCATCGGTCGGATACGTCGCTGTGCCCGACACCGTAATGAGCGGTGTGTCTTTGCCGTCGGCATCCGTTGTGGACCCCAAGGTGTTGTAGACCGGACCTGGCATTTCGATGACGTACGGAGCCGGCACCACAGCGAGCCCCAGCGTGCCAACAACACTTAATGTGAGCAATGTCACGCCCCAGCCCTTGCGGCTCAGGCGTGGCCGACGGGGGACGGTTTCGGTTGAAGAATCGCTCACGGATTCCACACTAGGTCACCGACCGAGCAGGTACGGTTATTGATATGGCTGATGACAGCGCTGACGAGTTCCAAGAAATGCTGCGCAAGTTCCTCGAGAGCGGCGAGCACTTTGATATCGCAAAACTCGCCAAAGCGGCTGGACTTCCTGGAGACGCTGCTGCCATCGAAAACATGTTGATTCAGTTACAAGAGGCCTTGTCCCACGGGAGTGAAGGTATCACTGAGCAGATGGTTCGAGAGACCGCGACAAAGGTAGCGAACCACCATGCGACGGCGGTCAGTGCCGCGACCGTGGCGGCGGCCGAGAACGCGCTCCACCTCGCGTCATTGTGGTTGGACGAAGCGACCTCAATTTCTCCATTGACTGTCAGCCCATCGACCATGACCCGCGGCGAGTGGGCGCGCGCCACGATTCCGGTGTGGATTCAAATCTCTGAGCCCGTTGCGAAGTCGATTTCGACCGCCGGCGAACGCGCGTTGGGTAACAATATCCCCGAGGGTGAGTCTGCGACGGCGGCCGGCGCATTTGCCGCGCTCCGTCGACTTGGCGGCACACTGTTCTCGTTGCAACTCGGCCAAATCATCGGACAATTGTCTGGTGAAGTTCTCTCTGGCGGCGACATAGGAATTCCGCTTCTCGACGGCACCCTCGAACACGAGTTGCGCGCGGTATTGATACCGCAGAATATTTCTACTTTCGCCGAAGGTCTCGACATCCCGCTGGATGACGTGCTGCTGTATCTCGCCATACGCGAGATTGCCCACGCACGACTGTTCAAACACTCCAAGTGGCTCAAGTTGGGGCTCGTCGCCAGCATCACCGATTATGCGAACGGAATTTCCATCAACGCCGAGAGCATGCGAGACGCGATGAGCGATATTGATTTGTCGGACGCTGAGGCGCTTCGCCGCCTCGTCAGTGACGGATCACTTATTCCACCCAAAACTGACGAACAGGTCATCGCATTGACCCGAATCGAAACCCTACTTGCTCTTATTGAGGGGTGGGTCGACGTCGTCGCTGACAACGCCGCCCACCGTCTGCCGAGTCGAAATGCAATCGCAGAAATGGTTCGCCGAAATCGCGCCGTCGGACGTCCAGGAGAAAAAGCTCTTGCGGGTCTCATTGGGATCGATGCTCGCCCGCGCCGATTGCGGGAAGCAGCGTCGATGTGGCGCGCGCTTGATGCGGCCGTTTCGCCGGAACAACGGGATAGCGTCTGGGCTCACCCCGACGTCATGCCCACGAGCGCCGACATCGACAACCCGGCTGACCTGATTTCACGGCTTTCGGGAAAAGCTTCACCGCCCGACGCAATGGACGACGCAATTCGTCGGCTCATCGATGAGGACGGAACTGTGGACGGCGGCTGACGCCGTGTGGTGTGGTGTGGGAGCATGCCACCGTGTTTATTCGCATCGACCCTTCGATTCCAGTCGTCTGGCGCGACTCCGAAACGGTGCAGGTAGGACTCGACCCCGAACATACGCGACTCGGCCCGCTTGATGTGAACGGCGCCCGAGGAATCGCGGAACTGGTGCGTGGAACAAGCCTGACGCGCCTTGCGTCGATTGTCGGTGGCGAAGACTCCGCCCGATCTCTTATTGATTCATGCGGTGACGTGTTTCATCGAACCCCCCGGGCCACACTGCCGCGGGTCGCCGTGGTGGGGGTCGCTCCCGCAATCGAGACCATCGCACGAACCTGGGTCGGGTCAACACGATCAACGGTTGTCGCCGGGTCCAGTTCGGACATCACGGCAATGGAAGTCGACTTTGTTTTGCTCGTGAGTCATTTCGTCGTCTCTCCGATCGACGTCCAACCATGGCTCGGTCGGGACATTGCTCACTGCGCGATCGTGTTCGGGGAATCGAGTGTCCGCGTCGGACCCGTCGTGAATCCCGGCGAGACCGCGTGCATTCGCTGTGTTGAGTTGGCGCATATTGACGTTGATCCGTCGTGGTCCGCCATCGCCCCGCAAATATGGCGTCGGATGGCATCGGCCGATTCCGTTAGTCTTGCGACCCACGCAGCCGCAGAATCGCTGGGCATGTACTCAATGGGTGGCGGATATTCAGTCCGCGTCGACGGCGTGACATTCAAACGCGCGGTGTCACCGCATGCACTTCACCCGAATTGCGGTTGTCGAGCTATCCCAGATTTTCCGGGATGAACCGACTGCGGGTTCGGAGCGCACCGGACGCTTTCTGGCGTTCCGCCCAACTCAGCGTGAGCGATCGTCCCGCACGCGTGAAAGCGACATACGCGAGTCGGCGTTCCTCCTGCATTGGCCCATCACCCATCGAGTAGGACAACGGGAACAGCCCTTCGCTCATGCCAATGACAATGACAGTGTCCCACTCAAGACCCTTGGCGTTGTGAATCGTCGACAGAGTTACCGCAGAAACCGCCGGTTCCATCTCGTTGTCGGCTCGATGTTTCAGATCTGCTGCAAGATCAATGACAGTCGCCGTCTCTGGAAGGTTTTCGGCGATCTGAGCGAGCGCCGACATAATGTCCCAGGCATGCCGGTCAACGGGATTCGCAGGCGGTTTCGACAGCCACCCAAGATTTTCTCGCAAAATGAGCGCCATGGTGTCTCGCGCACTCGCGCCGGGGTCGGTTTGAAGGCGACCCCGAACCAAGACGAGGGCCTGGGTGACGACGGGCTCATCGAAGAAACGACCACCGCGGACTCGAAATGGGATTCTCATGTCGCCCAGAACCTTCTCTAACACCAGCGACTGGACGTTGATGCGATACAACACCGAGATATCGGCCGGGTCGGAGCCTGACTCGATTGCGACGCGAATCGCGTTACCAACGGCGTGTGCCTCGTCCTCGTCCGTTGCCGACACGATGACACGCGGCGCCGGACCAGATTCCCGCATCGACACAAGCTCCAATCGGGAATTGGGAACCGTCGAGTTCGCGAGTCTGACAATCTCGGGAGTTGACCGGTAGTTCCGATCTAGTTCTACCGTCGTCGCACCGGGGAATTCCGATTCGAACCTCAGGAGGTGCTCGTCCGACGCACCCGCAAATCCGAACACGGTCTGATTGGGGTCACCCACGACACATACCTCCGAGTGGCCACCCCGCCACGCATCCAACAGTGCCCGTTGGACAGGAGACACATCTTGGTACTCATCAATAACAAAAAAGCGGAACTGTTCACGCACGCGGTCAGCAACCCACTTTTCCGAGTTCAGCATTCCGAGCGTTGCGATCAGCGTGTCCTCGAAGTCGAGGTTTCGCTGATCGTCCTTGAGGTCCTCGTATTTCTGCACGAGCGCAAGGGTGGCATCCAACGACAAACCTCCCGGAAGCGGCCGATCGGGCAGGGCTGCCTGATAGTCATCCATCGACACAAGCCGAACCTTTCGCCACTCGATCTCTGCCGCGACGCCGCGCAACAGTTCGTCGGTTGCACGAATGTTCAATTGCGCTGCAGCGCGCTTTAGTGTCGCTGCTTTGGAATGCAGGACTTTCGGCAAGTCCCCGCCGATGAGGTCGGGCCAGAAATGCGCCAATTGCCTCATCGCCGCGGAGTGGAAGGTGCGGCACGCAACACCCTCGACACCCAGCTCGCTCAGTCGACTGCGCATTTCACCTGCGGCCTTAACGGTGAATGACAGTGCGAGTACCTTTTCGGCGCTGTAGACGCCGGTCTCGACACCATAGGCGATTCGATGAGTGATTGCCCGAGTTTTCCCAGAACCGGCACCAGCAAGTACTCGCACCGGGCCAACCAGGGCAAGCGCTACTTTCCGTTGGCTTTCGTCGAGAGATTCAATGAGTGCACTCATCGTGGTCCTCTCGCGTGGCAAACCTGAACGGGCGCGGGTTCGGCTTAAAGTACGGATATGTCTTTGTCCCCCATCATGCTAACCGCGTGGGCGGTTGCAGAAATCCCGTCCCTCGAAATCGACGGATATCGGGATACGTCGACCACCGAATTCGATCGCGTCACGTGCCGAACATCGGATAATCGGGTCATCTCGATTTCGTCGCCACTGACCGCACCCGCTGCCGACCTGCAAAACGCCGAACACCGTGTTGGCCAACTCCTCGGAGCGGGAGTGCGGGAACGATTGCCGTTCGGCGTTCCGCACACGCTCGCAGCGGGTTCCCATGACAAGCGGCGAATTGTGGTTACTGAGGAGACAAGCGGGGGCCCGTTGTCAAGTGTCAAGGATCCGCGCCGAGCAATCCCTTCGCTCGCTTCGGCCATCGCCGCCATCCACAACCTGCCAGCGTCGATCGTGACGCGAAACGTAATTCCCGCAACCACGTCACTTGACAGCCTGCGAGATGCGGCAGGAACCATTGACCGCGCGCACCAGACAACCAAGGTGCCAAGCAAGCTTCTCGATCGCTGGGACGCAGCAATCGAAGACGCCGGGATGTGGCAGTTCACTCCAACAATCACGCACGGGAATTTGGACTTTGATGCAGTTCTCGTCGACGGACTAGAGGTTTCGGGCATCATCAACTGGGCGGGGGCTCGAGTTGCCGACCCGGCTGACGACCTGTGGCGTGTATTCGCTCGGTTCAGTCCGGAGGACTCCGCGGAATTCATGAACCTCTATTCGGCAGAGCGCCCGACGAATGATCGACGCCTCGGGCACCGCGCGCGTTTCGCCTCGGAACTTGATGTTGCGCGCTGGCTCATCCACGGCACCGATTCGAACGACGACGGCATCGTTGCGGATGCGACGGCAATGCTAAACGTTCTCCTTACCTCGGTGACCGATAATCCCGCGACCGATCTGGGGGCTCCGCCGAAGTCGCCAACAACATTGGTGTTCGGGGAGGGTCAAACAGCTACGCCAACGCGCGACGATTCAGCGACCGAGCCGCTGTAACTAGTCGATGGGAGGAAGCGCCTCGAGACGCGCTAGACGTTCGGGTTCCACAGTCCACTCCCAGTCGTGAGCGATGTAATACAGAACCGCATCGATGTCGGCCACGTCGATCTCGAGCAGCGCTGCAAGTGCACGCCGATATAGCACCAATTGCATCGCCTTGGCGTCTCTTTCACTCTCAGACGGTTTCGCTCCGGTCTTCCAGTCGACAACCACCCATCGACCACCGATGCGGTAGACAGCGTCAATCTTGCAGACCACGATGTGTCTACCCTGGGGAAGAAGAATTTCCAACTCGGTGTGCTCAGGTTTCAGCCCCGGCCACCGCGAAGCCAGGAAGGCGTCTTTCAACTTGCGCATTCCATCGTCAGAATCGGGAAGATCGTTCGCTTCATCCCAACCGTCAACAAAATCATCGTCAACGGCACCGCGTTCAATCCACACGTGAACCTCGGTTCCCAAACGTGCTGCGCGATAGGGCCGTGTAGGTACGGGACGACGGTTACCTTCACGAACTTTGGCAAGGTCCATCGACCATTCGGCATACCGCGACGCAGGGATACGCACGGGAATGTCCGCCGCGCCGACAGTTCCGTGCGCGAGGAGTTGCTCGATGGCGCGAGCGTCGGCGGGATCAACCGAATCTGTTGACGTCTCGATTTCCCGTACCGCGGCGTCATACGCGGCGCGATGCTTCGCTCGTCCAAGCGGATCCTGCGGAGGCCACTCGACCTCGACACCATCGCCGTCTGGGTTTGACTCGGGAACTGGATCAATGATCGCTTTTTCGAGTAGCCCGGCAGCGTGAAGTTCTGTCCAATACGTGCTCGGAATCTTTGCCGTCTTACCCTTGCCTTCGAAATGGGAACCCGAAATCCACAGGTGGTGGCGCGCGCGGGTGACGCCGACGTACATCAGACGGCGCTCTTCGGGAAGAATCAGCGTGGTCTTAAGTCGAAGGGTGTAGGCCTCTGATTCTTGGAACAGTTCTTCGATGGTAGTGGCCTTCTCCCAATCGAATTCGGGAAGGTACGTGCGGTCACTCCGGAATTTTCGTGGCAGTGCGCCGAGCTGCAACCAACCCATCTCGTTAGCCGCCTTGGACTTGTCCCCGCGAAGACTTCCATTGGCGGGAATGGGTGGTTGCGTCCATCGAGGCAACGCCACAACATCCCACTCAAGCCCCTTAGACGAATGCACGGTAAGAACTTGCACAACACCGGGTTCGGGTTCCTCTGTTCGGGGGGTCATCCGTTCACGTTTTTCAACTTCGGAAAGCCAGGCGACAAAACCTCGAAGTGAATGATCGGACGGAATCGCAAGATACGAATGGACGAGGTCGTCAAAAGCTTCGCGATAGGCGGCCGGTGAGTGGTGCAGTGACGCAGCCGCTTCGACATCAAGCCGCAAAGCCGTGGCGGTCAGATTGACCATGTCGGGGATTGAGACATCAACTTGCGAGCGCAGGTTGTGGAAGAAATCTGCGGCGCGCACGAGGTTTGCCCAGCCCTCATCACTGAAAGACACGCGTTTGTCGAACGTCGAGTCTGTCTCGACAACGTCGCGAGCGGTGTATCGAAGCGAGTCGAGTGCGTCCACGAGTGAGTCCGATTCGTCCTCGACGAGGGAACTGCCAAGTCGTACCCGTTGGTCTTTCGACGTGTATGAATTCGCCACGTTGCGGGCGTGATTGTGCAGTGACCAGAGGTCGTTCACCGATACTTGCCAGCGCGCTCCGCCGAGTAAGCGAACAAGTCGCGCACCCTTCCCGGGATCGGCAACGACCGAGAGCCCACAGAAAAGGTCGGCAATAAACGGGTTCCCCAAAATGCCGGCGACACCCAAAAGCCGGTAAGGGACGTTGTTGTCATCGAACGCTCGCAGGAACGTGTCGAGATGAGTGCGGGTTTGAATGAGCATCGCCAATGTGGGTGGCGCGTCGGCCAAATTCCGACCCGATTGCGTTGGATCGAGATGACGTTGGAACCATTTTGCTAATCGATCCGCTTCAGTCGATGTGCTGGCGGCAAAGGTTCCCTCGATGTCGAAGCGTGATGCGCCGGGGAACGATTTTAGGCGATCGACGTCGAGCGGGTTTTGTTCGGTGCGATTGTCGAGAATGACGTTCGCCGCTGCCAAGATGGCCGTTCCGTTTCGCCACGAGGTGATAAGTGGCCGGTGGGTGCGCTCGCCTTGGGCGACGTTGAAGTCGTCGTGGAAGGAGGCGACGTTTGCGGGGCTCGCACCACGCCAGCCGTAAATTGACTGGTTCGGATCGCCGACGGCCGTGACACGCTCGGGACCGAAGAGTTCAGAAAACAGACTGGTCTGGGAAAACGACGTGTCCTGATATTCGTCGAGGATGACAACTTTGAAACGGTCCCGGTACGACTGAGCCACACTCGGAAACTTCTGGATAATGCGGCGTGCAAACGCGACCTGGTCAGAGAATTCAACAACGCCGCGGCGCTGCTTTTCGAGAATGAACTCGCGGGCAAGCGGAATCAAGACTTCTAGCGCGCCGACGGCGTTCAGTTTCGCGCGGAACTTTTCCATCTCGATGGTTGTCTTGCCGGGCAAATCGCGACATTGCGCAACCGCGCGCGCATAGGTGATCACATCGTCGTCATTCGTCACATTGAATTCGCTCAGTTCCGACGCCAGTCGAATAACCGAATCGATGACGGCATCGAGCGAAAAGTCGTACTCGCCGAGGCGCGAATCGGAGCACGACGTCACAACGCCGCGGGCAATCGCGTACGCCGTCGCCTCGGTGATCACCGGCGAATCTGAGTCCCATCCAATGCGGGCGGCATGTTCGGCAAAGATTTCAGAGGCGAAAGCGTTATAGGTAGAGACAGTCGGCGTCGAAAAACCGTGATCGTCGTCGACGAGGTGGTCGATATTCACACCCAGTGCCTCAAACTCTGCGCGACGATGACGGAGCAGGGCGATTCGCTGTCGGAACCGTTCAGCGAGTTGGCGGGCGGCCTTTCGTGTGAAGGTCAAGCCAAGGACTTCTTCCGGTCGAATCCCTCGCGTCGCGACAAGCCATAGCGCGCGCAACGACATCGTTTCGGTCTTGCCACTGCCCGCGCCCGCGAGCACGAGGTGAATACCTTCTGGGCTCATGTCGATAACATCGGCCTGCTCAGAGACAGGTTCGAACCCGAGGCCGAGCAGTTTGTCCAGCATGCGAGGATCAAGATTATTCATCAGAGCTCACCTCTGCGATTCTGACCCATGTGGTTTCGAGGTCGCGAACACCCGAGTACTCGGGGGCGGTTTCGGGTCCGGTGAACCGTTCGGAATGCATCGCCACTCCCACGGATACAACCAAGTTGGTGAAATGTTCGAGAGCCGCCGCATCCATCGCAGACTGGTTTCGAACGGTGTAACGAGAATTCTTGTTCGCCACACGGGGATACAGCAGTCCAGCAGAGTGAAGTGTCGTCGCCTCGGCAACGGCGTCGCCCAACGCTTTGTGACTAAAAGCAAGTTGATAGGCCTTGAGCTGCATATGAGATTCGGCGCCCTTAGCCGATTCCGGCGTTTTGGCCGTCTTGATATCGATGATGGACACCGATCCGTCTGAGTGTTGTTCAACGCGGTCGATTGTTCCGCTCACGACAACATCAAGCCCGCCCTTCTCGGTGGTTGACAGGGTGACCGTAGTGAATTTTTCGCTGTCGAGGACCCGCCGGCCGTCACGAGCGACGTCGCGAACGTAATCTGCCAAGGCATCGATCATGGACCGAGTCGTGACGAGCCACTGAGCACTCAGCCACGGTGCATCGAAATTCACTTCGTTCCATTTTTCTTCGACGGCAGCCCACATGTCATCGCGGGTGCCGTCGGGCGCAACCTCGATTGCGCGATGAACGAGAGTTCCGATCGCCGCGCTCAAACCCGCCGTACCGCCCGCAACACTCGAAACGAACCAGTCGAGCGCGGATTTGTCAAAGGTCTCGAGGTTGGACGGTGACACGGGTACGTGGGTTCCCGAAAACAATTCGATTGGAGTTGTTTGGCGGTACCCGATCCACGAGTCGGGATGGGCTCCGGCGACTCCTCGGTCGGCGAGTTCGCGGAGCGCCGCGGCGGCGCGAGCGCGTTCCGTTGGCGAGCCGGTCGACGACACGAGGAGGTGGCGGAGACGCCCAACCATGTCGCCGATGCTGGCGTCGATGCTGGCGGGGACGAAAACCCCACCATGCGCGTTTGGCGCGGGAACTGATCGAGAAAAGTCATCGCCTTCGGATTTTTCGCCCGCGACCATCCTGAACAATCCGCTCGGGGTCTCGTCTTCGGATTGAATCGCGGTGACCAGCGTTCTATGCCTCGCTCGAGACATGGCCACGAGAAAAAGTCGCACTTCGTCGAAAATCACGTCACGGCGGTAATCGACCGTTCGTGGGTCAATTCCCGCGTGCGCCAACGAGAGTTCGTTCGCTTTGAGCAATGCACTTCGGGGACGGGTATTGGGCCACACTCCCTCGTTTAGCCCAGCAACAACGACGACGTCAAATTCACGACCGACGGTCGCCGCGGGCGTGCACACCAGAACGGAACCGGAGGTAGCCCGGGGAGTCAGCGAGTCATTGGGAACAGTTTGGCCGAGTACACGATCGAGGAAAACGTCAGCGGATTCCGTCGGAACGTTTTCGAGCGAAGTAGCCGCCACTCCGAACAACGCCATAACGGCGTCGAGTGCGTCGTGCGCCTTGACAGCGGCCGGACCGTTGCCAAGCGTCGCCTCAGTCCATGCCGCCGCTCTATCGCTACGCGCCCAGACGGCCCACAACAGTTCGTCGATCTGGCGGTCGGCAACCAACCGAAGTGCACGAAGCGTTTCAACAATCCAGCGCACACCGGGGGCCGCGAACTTCACTTCGGTTTCGAACGTTCCGTGTTCTGTCAGTGCATCGAGCATGAGTTCATCCGCAAGTCGATTGCCGCCCGACGTAATCTCGGCTTTGCGCAGGTTCCGGCGGAAGCGACGAAGATCGAGGGCTGTCAGTCGACCGAACGGTCCGAGCAGCAATTCCTGCGCAAGGCTGGCGGTCATCGGTTCACGCCCAATGCCGATGCTGATCAGGTTGAGAAGCGACCACACCGCTGGGTGGTCGCGAAGTGGCGAGCCCGTCGTTTCTGAAAAAGTGGGAATCGACATCGAATTGAGGTGCGTCACCATCGATTCGGCCATCGAGCCGCTTCGCACAACGACGGCAATATCGCCGTAGGAGGTTCCACGAGCGACCGCGTCGCGAATGTAGCGCGACACGACATCGCGTTCGTGCGCGGGCGACGATGCGGTCGCGCTCAACAGTTCGAATCCAGGAAGGGACCGAGCAACGGTCGGTTCGGGGATGGGGGGATATGCCCGTCGAATCTCGGGAACTCCGCCGCCAATCGCCGCCGCAATCGAACCAAGAAGGGACGGCATGACTCCGCCTTGACGATGAATCGTCGTGAGAGAGTGGGTCGAGCCCCACGCGAGTTCGGCGTCGTCAAGAAACGTGACCTGTCCGCCCCGAAAACCAGACGTCGCCGCGTCCGGGTCTCCGACCGCTATGACCGGTCCACGATGCTTTGCCCACGCAATCACAAACCGCCATTGGGCAGGGGTTAGATCGTGGGCGTCGTCGACGACGAGTGTCATGCGAGGAGTGTCTGATGCCGTCGATTCGACAATGTTCCGAGCGCGATCTACCAGTTCTGCCGGGTCGACCTGACCGGCGCGCGACCGCGAGACGAGTCGCCGGTAGGTCGTGAAAAAATGTGCAGCAGCAATCCAGGCCGCAGCCGGGCTTTCGGAATCAGCGGAAACCGCCCAATCGCGTTCCACCGTGGTTGCCAGTTTCGTCAGTGCGGCAAACGGGGTGGCGCTCGGTTCGTCGACCAGCCCGAGATCACGGCTACGCGACAACAGATCACGAAGTTGGGTTCGAAACTCGCGAAGACGTCGAACATCAGCATTGAGCGATGTCGGCCAATACCCGTCCGTGCCGTCGGTGATTTCCCCGTCGAGAATTGCTTTGATGTCGGAATCTTGTTCCCCACCGGACATCAGCCGAGCGGCGAAGCCATTGCCCTGTTCGGCGCTGACGATTTCGAAGGCGAGCGACGAGACGCTGCGTGCGAGCGGTCCTCGAGTAGCCACCCCGACCCGGAGCGCGACAAGATCACGCAGCCGAGTTGCCGCCTGGCGAGACGGGGTGAGAATGCGAACAGCGGATTCGCCATCACGCGCGATGAGCGCTGCGACGATTTCGGTGACCACAGTTGTCTTGCCGGAACCAGGGGCCCCGACAATTCGAAACAGGCCACCGGCCGCCGCGGCCGAGACGGCTGCGCGCTGAGAATCGTCCAATTCGAAAATTGTCATTGAGTCGACTGTACAACTGAGGTCTGACGCCTATTAGCCTTGAGTCATGGACATTCGTATTGGAATTCAACACGCCCCCCGCGAACTCGCATTTGACACGGACGCGAGCGTCGCCGACATCGAGCAGAAATTCACCGCCGCGCTCGCCGCAAACGGTGTTCTGCGCCTCAGCGACGCTAAAGGTCAGGAATACCTGATTGCCGCACACGGTGTCAGCTACATCGAATTCGGCACCGCTCAGTCGCGGCCCGTCGGCTTCGTTTCCTAGGCGGTCAAGCCCAACGCATCCATTCGCACAGAATGGGAAGCGATGAGCTCGGTGAACACTGTTCCAAAGCCGTCAACCCTCGTCGCTGGGTCAGCGTCTCGAAGCAGCGCACTCTGAGCCATGAGCATCGTGTCGCCGACCAGTCGCCTCGACCACAACGCAAGTGCGGGCCGGAGCCCGGGCTCGAGGGCAATTCGCCGTTCCAATTCCGTTCTCAAGACCTCGATCATCCTGTCACCGTCGAGCGCCACAATGACATCTGCGCGAACCTTGACTGGAAGACCTTGGGCTAGTCGACGCCAAAAATCCTGCAGGAACGCCATCGTCACCCAGGTGCACGCAAGTCGCTCGACCCAGTTTCGTCCTCGAGTCCGACGTTCAAATTCCCTCGTCGGTGCAATGAACGGACTCATCGCCGTGAGTCGATCCAC
>JBIIAK010000012.1:0-12471 GCA_044239945.1 Microbacteriaceae bacterium | reverse complement strand
GTGGACTGCGAACACGGCTCAGCTGGCGACGACATCGTGTCACCGATCGTCGCCGCGACCGGTGCGTACGGAGTCCCGACTCTGGTTCGTGCCGAATCCGGCGAGCGAATTCGAATTGGGCGGGCGTTAGACGCGGGCGCCGCCGGCGTGATGATTCCCCGCTTGACGAGCGCTGATGAGGTTCGCACCGCCATCAGCCACTTCTTTTACCCGCCGCGCGGAGACCGCGGTGTCGCCACCTACAACCGCGCAAACCAGTGGGGGACTGAGATCTCGGCGCTCGACGGCGCCGTGCACGCGTGCGCAATGATTCAGATCGAGACCCGAGGTGCGCTGGCTGACGTCGACGAGATCGCCGCGATCGACGGCGTCGACATGCTCTTTGTCGGCCCGCTCGACCTCAGTTATTCGCTCGGGGTTCCTCGGCAGTACGACCATCCTGACTTTCTCGCCGCACTC
The DNA here is from genome assembly GCA_044239945.1 of Microbacteriaceae bacterium. Taxonomy (GTDB): domain Bacteria; phylum Actinomycetota; class Actinomycetes; order Actinomycetales; family Microbacteriaceae; genus MWH-TA3. The sequence continues at coordinate 12,012 of JBIIAK010000012.1, read as the reverse complement.
GATGCGGTGCTCGCTGCGACGAACCGCGCCGGAATTGCCGCGGGTATCCTCGCCCTCGACGCCGAGGCCGCACAGCCGCAGATCGACCGAGGCTTTCGCTTCATCGCCGTGTCGTCCGACTCGGTGCTCTTGTCCGCCGCAATTCGCGAGAACGTCACCGCTCTGAAAGGAACCACCCCATGACCGCCAACCCCAGCACCGAAATTGGCGTCGGACTCATCAGTGTCGGTTGGATGGGCAAAGTCCACAGTCGCGCGTACAACGCGCTTCCGGTCGTGTACCCCGAGTTGGGCATCGTTCCCAAACTCATCATCGCTGCGGACACCGAGCCGTCCCGCGCCGAGTACGCGAAGGATGTCCTCGGCTATGCCGAATCGACCCTCGACTACCGAGAGGTGCTCGCACACCCCGCTGTCGACGTCGTGTCGATTTGCGCACCGAACTTCCTCCACGCCGAAATCGGAATCGCCGCGGCGAAAGCTGGCAAGGCCTTCTGGATTGAAAAACCCGTCGGTCGAGGTGTGGACGAAACCCGCGCCGTCGAGGCGGCCGCCAACGAGGCCGGAGTCGTCACGAGCATTGGGTTCAACTACCGCCACGCCCCTGCCATCGAAAAGGCCAAGCAGATGATTGCGGGCGGCACGCTCGGTCGCATCACCAACATTCGTGGGACCTTTTTTGCCGACTACTCCTCTGAACCAAATGGCGCTCTGTCATGGCGGTTCACCCGAGCACTCGCAGGAAGCGGGGTTCTGGGCGACCTCATGGGACACCTCGTCGACCTCATGCAGTACATCGTCGGGCCGATCTCTGATGTTTCTGCCCTGACCTCGACGATCCACACTCAACGTCCGATTCAACAGATGGGACAGGGCACCCATTTCGATGTCATCGAGGGCGGCGAGTTGGGTGATGTCGAGAACGAGGACTACGCCGCGATGCTCGTTCGCTTCTCTGGAAACGCGGTAGCCGCCGGCGCGGTAGGGACCCTCGAAGCGTCCCGCGTCGCGGTGGGACCTCGCGCGTCGTACAACATCGAGATTTACGGAACCGAGGGCTCGCTCAAATGGGACTTCGAACGCATGAACGAGTTTGACGTGGCAATTGGGCGATCCGGTGAGCTGCTCGGCTACCAGCGAGTAATGACGGGGTTGCCCTTCGGTGACTTCGCCCACTTCCAGCCCGGTCCCGGCATGGGGCTCGGTTTCGACGACCTCAAGATCATCGAGGCGCGCAAGTTCCTCGAGTCCTATGTTGGACGTAATCACGTCAACTCGAACATTCACGATGCGGTCGCCGCGGCCCAGGTTATCGATGCCGCCGAACGGTCGGCCGATAGCGGTGAGTGGGTTCACCTCGAGCCGATTGCGGGCGTCACCGCCGCGATTCGATAAGCGCCGAAATGTCGGTCGTTGTCGCTCTTGGTCCCGTTGATCGACCCATCGTCGAAAAACACCTCGGAGCTGACCACGTTCTTGTGTCGGATCCGAGCGCTGGCGACCTGGCCGTTGCGGAAGGGGCGATCGTTCGTGGAAATGTGACCGTTGACCGCGCCATGTTCGATTCGATGCCACAACTTCGCGTGTTGGCGCGAACCGGTGTCGGCACAGAACTCGTCGACTTAGCAGTCGCGCGCGAACGCTCGATCCCCGTCATCATCACCCCGGGCAGCAACACGAACGCGGTTGCCGAGGGCGCACTAGCAATGATGTTGCACTTAACCAAGAACCTCGCGCCACTGACCGAGCTCGTGCGGAAAGGCCGCTGGGACGAACGTGAAAACCACTCGCTCGGGGATATCGACGGTTCCACGGTGGGAATCGTCGGCTGGGGGCGAATAGGTCAGCGTCTTGGTTTGATCGCCGGCGCACTCGGAGCAACCGTTCGGGCGTACGACCCCGTCGCGTCGATTCCCCCAGGCATGAAATGTGAGACGCTCGCCGAACTCCTCGCCGTCAGCGACGTTGTGTCTCTCCACGCGCCGCTCATTGAATCAACTCGCCACATGATCAACGACGAGTCCCTGGCGGTAATCAAACCGGGTGCAATCCTCATCAATTGCGGAAGAGGGCCACTCATCGACATTGACGCGGTTCACCGCGCACTGCTGTCTGGTCAATTGGCCGGAGTCGGCCTCGACGTGTTTGACCAGGAGCCGCCCGCGATTCACCCAATTATGAGCGATCCACGCGTTGTCATGACGCCTCATGTGATGGGACTCACTCAAACGGCCGCGGCTCAAACCTATGCTGACGCGACCGATGGCATCCGTGCGGTGCTCGAGGGGAAAGCCCCGGCCGCAACCGCGTCGTGACAGGCTAGTCGAGGCTCGCGAGCAGGCGGTTGGTCGAAATCATCGCACCGCCGAGTACCGCCGGAACACCGCCCCCCGGGTGCACCGACGCGCCGACCCGCCAGAGCCATGGGCGGCGCCTCGAGGAGTAGCCGGGCTTATGGAAGGGACCGCTTTGCCACCACGGGTGGCCCTCGCCATAGAGTGCACCGCCAACGGCACCGAAACCGGCGAAGTACTCGGGGTGAAAGACGGTGTGGTCACTGATCGTCGTCGAAAGTTCACGCGGCAAGCCCATCACGTTCGAGATTCGAGTCATCTCGCGTTGAACGAACTCGTGGTCAATCCCGTATCGCTTTCCGTCGGGTGGTGCCGTGAGCAAAATCGCGGCGGTCGGACGGTCGTTCGGATAGATGTGTCCGGCGCGGTAGTAGTTGAGGAACGCCATCGTTTGCTTCGGTAGCGTCTTCGTTCGGATGCTCTCGTACAGGTCGGCGGGGTCGTCCGGCATGATCACCGAATGCGTGACGATTTCGGGTGGTAGTTCCTCGTCGAGCACGGCGAACACGGCAATGCCCGAGCACGACAGCGCTTTCGGAGCGCGAACCCGCTGCCCGAGCAATCGTTCGAGAATTCCCGCATCGAGCCCGCTGACGACGACATCCGCGTCGTATTCCGCTGATTCTGTGACGACCTTCCCTCGCGAAACCGAGACGACGGATTCGCCGAGTCGAATCGCGGCCCCCGATTCGGTCGCCAGCCGAGCGATGGTTCGGGGAATCTCGTTGACTCCGCCGGTTGGCACCCAGACACCATCAGTTGACATGACGGCAGGCATTGTTGCGAACAAAGCGAGAGTTTTGGCCGGGGATACTCCCGCATTAAGCGTGTGAATCGAGATAACTTCGCGCAGGTTTTCGGGCATCCAGTCGAGTCCGGCGAGGTACCGGTCGGTGTTAAGCCGCGTGCCATAGTGGCTGAATAGCGATCCTGCTGCCGGGTAAATCGCGGGGTCCCAGGGGTCATTTGTCAGCATCGTGGTGATGTGACGCCCTAACGGACCGTGTTCCGCCTCGAATCGGTCCCACGGTTCACGCCACGGGTGGCCATGTTCGACCGGCAGGTTGGCGACGTCGCCACGAAAGTAATATCGCCCGACTTCAGGAAGCCGTTCGAGAGTGAGTGGCGCGATCTGGCGGGACGTCGGCGCACCGAGCGTGCCGAGTTCGTCAAATCGGTCTAAGAATTTTTCGAGCGCCGCGGGAAAGGTAATGAGAGACGGCCCGGTGTCGATGCGCTGACCGGCGACCTCAATGCGACGACTCTTCCCACCAATCCACTCGTTCTTGTCAATAACCGTGACCTCATGACCTGCGCGGGCGAGGAGCGCGGCCGAGGACAGACCACCGAGTCCCGCCCCGATGACGATGATGCGGCGAGGGGTCACGGATACAGTCCGAGCGTGATGCCCGTCACCAATTGAATGCCGGCAACCGCTCCCGCGACATAAGGGAACGCAACCGAAAACTTGTACAAGCGCTTTGCTTCGAGGCTGGTCGGGGTTCGCCAGTTGGCGACGAGTAGCCAACCCGAAATAGCACCAGAGACGATTGCGACCGGAACGTTAACCATGGCAAACGCGGCGGTCGAGACGATCCACCACGCACCGGACCACACCAAAGAACCCTTGACGCCGAACTTCACCGCGGTCGTGACTATTCCTGCCGCTGAGTCTTCATCAATGTCTTGAATTGCGTCATAAACGTGCTTTGCCATACTCCACGCCATGAGCCCAATGACCGCCGGCCACATCGGCTCGACACCGAGTGCGAGAGGAACGAACGCGAGCGGGAAGGCATAATCAGCGTTGCTGACCGAGTCCCAAACAGGTCGAGCCTTGAATCGCAGTGGCGTTGACGAGTATTGCCAGAACGAGAACGAATAAGCAAGCATCCAGAGGAACGCAGCGAGTGGAACCGTAAGCGCGAAATACACAAGGAAGGGGACATTGAGAAGAATTACCCCCCAGTTGATCATCCGAACCTCGGTGGGTTTTATCTTGGCCCCGCCAAAGCCACCCTTGCGATCGTTTTCAGCGTCGGTGTCTTGGTCGTAGATGTCGTTGATGCCGTAAATCAGCAGGTTGAACGGAAGGGTCACCCAGATGAGGATGGGGAGGATTTCCCAGGTCCAGAGGAACCCGGCCAACCACATTCCCACGACGGTCGTACCGATCGTGTTAATCCACAGAACGGGACGAGAGATTTCGGTTAATCGACGAATCACAATGCCCACTCTAACTTCCGCACGGGCGGGTCAGAGTGGGCATCGCTGAATCAATTAGACGAGGTTGTCGAGGTGCGGGTCTCCGACACGAGTCGGGACCATGACCGCCTGAATCTCGGCGCGGTTGAGCAGGTCCGTCATGCGCCGCTGGCGCTGCTTGGGAATCAGTGTGACAACCGTTCCGGTCTTGCCGGCACGACCGGTGCGACCCGAGCGGTGCAGGTACGTCTTGTACTCGTCAGGGGCATCCGCCTGAATGACCAGGTCGATGTCGTCGACGTGGATTCCACGCGCGGCGACGTCGGTCGCAACCAGCACGTTGACACGGCCCGTCGTGAGGCGCTCGAGATTGCGAGTACGACGCGACTGGTTGAGGTCACCGTGAAGGCTGGTCGCCGGGATTCCGGCGTCTTCGAGTTCGTCGGCGAGCTGCTCGGCATACGCACGGGTGCGCGTAAACACGAGAGTCTTGCCATCGCGTCGAACGAGTTTTTCGATGAGAGGGATCTTGTCGCGGTGATCAATGATGAACACGCGGTGATCGATGGTCGACGACGATTGGTCTTCGCCAGCGACCTCGTGGATTGCAGGCTCGGGGAGGAACTCGTCGATGATCGAGGCGACACCCTTATCGAGTGTTGCCGAGAACAACAAGCGCTGTCCGCCCTCGGCGGTGTCGCGAAGGATCCGCTGAACCGGCTCGAGGAATCCGAGGTCGCACATGTGGTCGGCCTCGTCGAGAACCGTGATCTGGATCTGCGACAAGTCGATGTGACGCTGACGCGCAAGGTCTTCTAGACGACCGGGCGTGGCGATGACGATATCAACTCCGCGACGGAGGCTCATCACCTGCGAACCCTGTGGGACTCCACCAACGATGGTCGTGGTGAAAAGACCAACCGATTTCGCGATGGGCATCACGGTGCGGTTAATCTGCATCGCGAGTTCACGAGTCGGAGCAAGGATTAGTGCGCGAGGCGAACGACCCTGGCTACGCTTTTTTCCGCCACCGTTCGCCATTAACAGTTCAACAATCGGTGCGGCAAAGGCAATGGTCTTGCCCGACCCAGTGCGACCGCGTCCGAGAACGTCACGACCAGCGAGAACGTCCGGAATAGTTGCTGCCTGGATGGGGAACGGCGCGGTTGCGCCGAGTTGCAAGAGCGCGGATTCGATGTTGCGACCCAATCCGAGATCGCCGAACGTCACGCCATCGACGTCATCGGCGGTAGTGGCCATTGCCTGAAGTCGCTCGAGTACGACGTCTTCGCCCGGCTCGTAAAACGCCTTCTCGTCACGCGAAGGATAGAAATCCGAGTCGCGGCGGGCGGGACGATCATCTCGTGCCGGTCGGTCGTCACGCGAGAAGCGATCTTTTCGGGGGCCACGGTCATTGCGTGCTGGGCGACGGTCGTCGCGTGCGGGACGATCATCACGTGCGGGGCGGAACGGACGATCGGTGCGATCGGTGCGCGGTGCGCGGTCATCGCGCACGGGACGCGACCCACCAGCAATGCGTTCGTCACGAGCTGGTCGATCATCGCGAACTGGACGGGCGTCACGTCGTTCATCCCGGGTAGTTCGAACGGGACGGTCGAACTTGCTCTTGGCATCCACGTGGCGGCCTTCGCGAACGGGACGACCATCGCGGAAGGCGTATTCGTTTCGAGGGGCGCGGTCCGCGCGGTCCGCGCGAGGAGCGCGGTCATCACGAGCGGGACGGGCACCTCGGTCATCGCGAACCGGACGCTCGTCACGCGCGGGACGCGATCCACCGGCGTATCGGTCGTCGCGCGCCGGACGTGCGTCGCGGACTGGTCGGTCGTCACGTGCACCACGCGTCGGACGGCTTGTACCTGCCGGACCATCGGGGCGGCCGAAACGGCTCTTTTTCTTCGCCGCGGCATCACGCGGGACGAAGTTCTTTCCGCGGCGTTCCGCGGGTGGGGTGTTGCTGGGCATCAGAATGCTTTCTGGCTTGTAAATACCCATGGCGGCACACAGCAGTGCCGCACGAAACCGAGCTATCAGTGACCGGGTTCGATTCACGAGTGGGGACCATTGCCAACAGGATGTTGTCAACCCGACTCGGAACCTATACAAACCACACAAATGTGCAGAATTACTTCTGCCTGTCCTGAGCCGACTGCCCAATGCTAACAGGTAATCCCAATTTTGCACCCGCCAATATGCTGGGACCCATGTCTACTCAGAAAAATCGCTGGCTCGCTCTCCTCTTTGTCAGCCTCGCCGTCTCACTCGTCATTGTCGATTCGACGATTATCAATGTCGCCATTCCGGCGATCGTCACCGACCTCGACGCAACCTCGACGGACGTCCAATGGATTCAAGAGTCGTACACCCTCGTTTTTGCGGCACTCCTTCTTGTATTCGGTGCCCTCGCCGATAAGTGGGGGCGGCGCTCGATGCTCGTCATCGGTCTCGCATTCTTCACGGTCTCCTCGATCTTTGCCGCAACGTCCGATACCGCGGGTGCTCTAATCGCCTGGCGCGTGATTCAGGGAATCGGTGGCGCCATGGTCCTGCCGACAACGCTGTCGATTGTCAATGCGACCTTCCAAGGCAAAGAGCGGGGCATCGCGTTCGCCGTGTGGGGTTCGACAATCGGTGGAATGGTCGCCGTCGGACCGCTTCTCGGTGGTTGGCTGACGACCGAATTCTCGTGGAACTGGGCCTTCGGAATCAATATTCCTCTCGGTGTCCTCATTACCGTTGGTGTTTTCCTCTTTGTGACTGAATCAAAAGACGCCGAGCACGCGCGGCCAATCGACTGGATGGGGGCTGTCCTGAGCGTTCTCGCCAGCGGAAGCCTCGTCTTCGGGCTCATCGAGGGTCGTAATTTTGGGTGGTGGGACATCAACGTACCGTTCGTTATTGGCGATTGGGAGTGGCCACTAGCCATCTCGGTCGTCCCCGTTTCGTTCGCCGTGACCGCGATTGCCGTCGCGTGGTACATCGTTCACGGGCTCGCGCGCCAAAAAGCGGGTAAATCGACACTCATCGCCTTCGGGCTGTTCACGCTGCCCAGCTTCCGCAATGGAAACCTAGTTGCCCTGATCGTGAGCATGGGCGAATTCGGAATCATTCTCGCTCTGCCACTTTGGCTTCAGTTTGTTCTCGGCTACTCGGCGTTCGAATCCGGATTGGTCATTGTCGCGCTCGCGGTCGGATCCTTCGCCGCCAGTGGAATCTCTGCGGGGCTCGGTTCGCGTCTTGAATCGACGTGGGTCATTCGCGTCGGGCTCGTTCTCGAAATGATTGGTGTCGCCGGTATCGGATTCATGATCTCGCCTGAAGCAACAGGGTGGTCGATCGTGCCGTTCCTTTTTGTTTACGGCATGGGAGTCGGTTTCGCGACCGCACAATTGACCGGTGTTGTCCTGAAAGACGTGCCCGTCGCTGCGAGTGGTCAAGGCTCGGGGACATCAAGCACCTCGCGCCAGATCGGGTCGGCACTGGGAATCGCCGTCATCGGAACGGTCCTGTTCTCGACGGCGCAGTTCAGCCTCGAATCATCGCTCGCAAACCGAAATGTGCCCGACGCTATTAGCGCTCCAATCGTTGCGGCTGTCATCGATTCGGCCGGTGGTGCCATCAGCGGGCTCGAAGCGAACCCCGCGACGGCGGATTTCGCTACCGACGCCAAGGTTGCCCTGTCTAACGGAACCGCGAGCGCCGCGTACCTTGCCACGGGCTTCCTCGCTGTGGCATTGGTCGCAAGCTTCTCGCTCGGCGCTTCAGCTGAAAAGCGTTCGGCGACGAGGAAAAAATAGTCGCGTGGCCTTCCTTGCCGCCAATCGGTGGCGCGTGGGTTATTTACAAGTGCAACGGTCGGCTGGCTTGACGCCGGCGAGCGCTTGCTCGATGTGCTGCCCGCAGCCATCCCACGTGGGTTTGCCGCAGTTGTTGCAGGTGACTTTTTGGCACATGGTTTCTCCTTATTGGTTGGTGGGAAGTGAAACAGAGTTCGCTCGCTCGATTGAATCCGTCCCCGCACGCCAGGTCACATACCCGCCGTCAAGGTTCGATGCTGTGATTCCGTTGGCGCGAAGTATTTGGGTTGCGGTGTGCCCGCGCTGACCGACTTTGCAGTGAACGATAACGTCAGTTGCAAAAATCTCGTCGAGTCGGTGGCGCAGTTCGTCAATCGGAATCAGCAGAGCACCCGGGATGCTGCCCGCGCGATGTTCCTCTGCCGTTCTGACATCAATCAGTGCGGCACCGGCGGATTGACGTTCCTTCAGTTCGTGCCACTGAACCGTCGGCGTGCGACCATCCATGATGTTGTCGCCGACATAACCGGCCTGGTTGATGGCATCCTTAGCCGACCCGAACTGCGGCGCGTAGGCGAGTTCAAGGTCCATGAGGTCTGACACCGTCAGTCCACCGAAGATTGCCGTGGCGAAGACGTCGATTCGCTTATCCGCACCGTCCTTACCGACCGCCTGGGCGCCCAGAATTCTGCCGGTGTCGGAAGCAAAGATCACTTTGAGCGACATCGATTCTGCGCCGGGGTAGTAACCGGCATGCGAACTCGGGTGCAGGTGCATGGTGCGGTGTGAGATGTTTGCGTGTCGAGCTGCTTTTTCACTCAATCCGGTGATGGCGGCGGCCATTCCAAACGCTCCGATGATTCCGGTGGTGACCGAGGGGCGAGCCCGCACGTCGAGCCCCCCGACGACATCGGCAACGAGTCGACCGTGGCGATTCGCAAGGTTAGCGAGCCACACCATTTGGTCGTCTCCCGTGATCGCCGATTCTTTTTCGGCAGCATCTCCGACGGCATAAATGTCGGGGTCACTCGTGCGTTGCTGGTTGTCGACCCAGATTCCGCCGGCAGCGCCGATGCGAAGCCCCGCCTCGACCGCCAAAGAGTGGTCGGGGGTCACGCCGACGGATGAAATGACGATGTCCGCCGTGAGTCGAGTTCCGTCGGACATTTCAACCGCGTATTCCGTAATCTCGGTTGCGGTAGCGCTGACTAGGATTTTGATGCCGTGCTGTTCCAGGTTCGCGTGGAACGGCTCGATTATCTCGGGGTCGAATGGGGACAAAATGCTCGGGCCGGACTGGACGATGGTGACTGAATGTCCGCGGTGGCGCAGGTTTTCGGCGAGTTCAACTCCGATGAATCCGGCTCCGAGGATGACGATGTGTTTGGGAGCGCCCCCGATTGCCGCAACGATTCGGTCGGCGTCGGGGACGTTTCGAAGTGTCAGTGAACGTTCCCAACCAGGAATGTTGAGTTTTCGGGGTGTTGCTCCTGGCGACAGGATGAGCGAGTCGTACGAATCTGTGTAGGTCTTATTGGTCTCGGAATTGTGCACGGTCACGGTTCGTGCAGACCGATCAATTGAGGTCACACGCGAGTTGACCCGAACGTCAAGGTTGAAACGCGCGGCAAGGCTTTCGGGAGTCTGCAACAGCAGGCTTTCCCTCTTTCCGATGACACCACCGATGAAATACGGAAGCCCGCAGTTCGCGAATGACACGTCCGGACCAGCCTCATAGATGGTGATTTCGGCGTTCTCGTCAACGCGACGAAGTCGGGTTGCGGCGGACATCCCGCCGGCAACCCCTCCGATAATGATGGTCTTCACGGGATTTCCTTAGGCCAGCGACATGAACGCTTTTTCGAGCGCCACGCGGCTTTCGCTGTCGTGCGGTTCGGTGGCGCAATTCGCCATTCCCGTCGCGATAATGGTGAATCCGGCGCGACTGAGAGCTGTACCCGCCGCAGAGAGTTGGTGCAAGATGTCAGTGCAGTCACGGCCTTCGTCAATCATGCGAACGATTCCACCAATTTGGCCTTGGACACGAGCGAGTCGATCGCGCGCGGTCTTCAATTCAGTTGGTTCGATAATCATGTCGCTCCTTTGAGTTGCGTTTCCCTCGAACATAGCATACCCTAGGGGGTATCGAAAGGAAATTCCCATGAAGCGAATTGCAACCATCATTGCCACGATTGTCGCGGCCCTCGGCATCACGTTTGGAGTCACCGCCTGCGCGCCCGAGAATATAGACATGAGTTCCGTTACCGCCGTGATCGACGTTCGCAGCCCAGAAGAGTTCGCCACCGGACACCTCGACGGTGCGGTAAACATCGACTGGCAGGGCGCGACATTCTTTGACGAGATTGCGCAGTTTGATCCGGCCGGCACGTACATCATCTATTGCCGATCGGGCAACCGTTCTGGTCAAGCGATTGATGCATTGACAGACATCGGTTACGTGAATCTGACGAACGCCGGCAGTGTGAATGACGCTGCGGGCATTACGGGATTGCCCATCGTCCAGTAGCGAAGCGCCCAAACCTGCGTTTAAACGCGGGCACTTGTAGTCTGTGAACATGAGCGCGCAACCGAACAACACCAAAACTAGCAACATCAAGGGCGTCCGTCGTGTCGCCGTGTGGACCGTCGTCGTCGCCCTCGTCATCACTGCACTGGTTGGTATCTACACCATCGTGTCGGGCGAACTCGGAGAGACCCAAGGCAAGGTAATGCTCACGACGCTTGCCGTCGCGGCTTTCTCGGTTCTGGCCCTTTGTCACCTTGCCATCGTTGAACGAGACGTCAGGGCCGTCGGCTGGATTGGAATTGGAACGAGCGCAATCGCTCTCATTTCTGCCACCGTTTTAATCTGGTGGAACTTTGGTGACTACTCTTACCAACCCGGCGGCATCTACATCAATATCACGAAAACCTTCGCGACGTCTGGGCTCGTCGCCCTGTCGCTGGCGCACGCTAACCTGATGCTTTTGTTGCAAACAGCACCGTTGCGCTGGATTCGCTCGTCGCTCTCGGTGGCACTGATTCTGATTGCAATCGTCCCGACACTGGTTATACCGATCATCCTCACGGACGGCATGTTCCCACCAGAGTCATTCCAGGATGTGTACTGGCGTTTCTTTGCCGTGATCCTGATTCTGGACGCGCTGTGTACCATCGCTCTGCCGGTCGCAACGCTCATCGTTCGCGGCCAGAATAAATCCACCGCCCCCACCCCGTCGGTTGGCGCTTCCTCGTCACATGCAGTGACCATCATGCTGACGGGTGCGGCGGCGACATGGGTCAACTCACAGGCCGCCGAGTCCTCTCGGACGCCCGACCAGGTCGTCACTTCGTTGATTGCTGCCGCGCGCAAGAAGTAGCGTGACCGGGTCGTCTCTGGGTTTCGCCGTCGTCGTCGACGACGAGCCGCTAATCTGCAGCATCATCGCCGAAATCCTTGAGGCTGAGGGGTGGAATGTCGCCCAAACGGGGGACGCACTGTCGGCAATAACTGCCGTTAAAGCCACGTCTGCGTCACTGGTTATTGCCGATATTGACCTCGGGATGGGCCCGACGGGAATTGACGTCGTTCAACGCGCTCGCGCCGACAATCCGTCAATTGGCGTTGTATTCATCACT
>JBIIAK010000109.1:0-3753 GCA_044239945.1 Microbacteriaceae bacterium | reverse complement strand
ACAACGCCAACGCGAAAGGCAGCCGATTATTTGGAGCGAGCTGTTCGCCGATCGGGCGTTCATGCGATCTCATGCGGACTTGATATCAACAACTATCGGCCCGTCATGGGAAAACGCGCGGAACCATACGCCGTGTTTCTCGGTCGCGTCGAACAGGAAAAGCGGATCGAAGAATTGTTGTACGCCCTTGCCCGATTCCCGAAAGACGCGTTGCGCGTCGTCATCGCGGGGTCCGGCGACGATCAGGGACGACTCGAAAAGATCGCGCGTGACAATGGAATCGCCGATCGTGTCGAATTCCGAGGACACGTCGACGAACAAACGCTGCGAACCTTGCTGTCCGAGGCGGCGGTATTCGTGATGCCGTCCATTGCAGAATTGCAGTCGATTGCGACGATGGAAGCTATGGCGAGCGGCCTTCCGATTGTGGCGGCGAATGCAATGGCGCTTCCACACCTCGTGCACGACGGCAAAAACGGGTTTCTCTACGAGCCACGAGACATTTCTGGATTGACCGCTGCGATTGCCCGAGTTCTGGACAGTTCCGATAGCGAATATCGTGCATTTCAACGCGAATCTCTCTCAATTGTTGCGGATCACGACATCAACGCCACGCTGGACCGGTTCGAACAGATTTACCGAGGCGTCTGACCTTTCACATCGCCCTGCTGGCTTGCTCTTAGATGGACGAGTACGGCTAAGATTGCCTCAGCACTCCACCGTCGGCGTACTCGCAGTCGGTGTCCCTCCGGCGGAAGAGCGACGATGACAGAACGCCCCTGGTTGGCCCATTACCCGAGCGGGGTCGCTCACGATCTGGCGAAACTGCCCTACGGCAATCTGCCCGAGATGGTCACTGCGGCGAGCGCGGAGTGGGGAAAGAAGACAGCGTTCACCCAGGTCATGGCGAATGGCATGAACGCTTCGTTGAGCTACCAGCAAATCGACGCTCTGTCGAATGATTTTGCCGCCTATCTGCGCGAAGAACTTGGTTTGTCGCAGGGAGACCGGGTCGCCGTTCAGATGCCTAATTGTTTGGCCTATCCAATTGTGGCCTTCGGTGTGTTTAAGGCGGGCTGCGTTCTCGTCAATACCAATCCGCTCTACACCGCATCGGAAATGATTCAACAATTTTCGGATTCCGGTGCGACCACGCTCGTCGTGATTGACATGTTTGCTGGCCGGTTGCCCGAGGTGATGAGCAAGACACAGATCACCAACGTCGTAACAGTGCGCATTTCAGAATTTTTCTCGCCGATTGTGCACGGAGTGATCCGAGGAACCCAAAGATTCTGGAGTCGTACGCTTCCACAAATCACCGTCGACCACACCCCACTTAAGCTCGCTCTCGCGCAGGGTCGCAAGAAGGCAACCCCGGCGTTAGCCAAGGGCTACCTGAAGGGGATAGGTTCGGACTCTATCGCGGCACTCCAATACACCGGTGGCACGACGGGCGTTGCGAAGGGCGCAATGCTGTCGCACGGCAACCTAGTCGCAAACACGATGCAGCTACTCTCTTTCGTGGGCAATTACATCCGGCCCGGGGTCGAGGTCGTGGTGACGGCGTTGCCGCTGTATCACATCTTTGCTTTCACGGTCAATCTGCTGGCCTTTTATCAGCGCGGCGGTCGCAACCTCTTGATTCCTAGCCCCCGGCCTCCGAGCAATCTCAAGCGCGCATTCGAGAACTACAAAGTGACGTGGCTAACCGGCGTGAACACCTTGTTCAACGCATTGATGAACGAGCGCTGGTTCGCCGATAGTCCGCCCAAACACCTTCGATACTCGGCCGCGGGCGGTATGGCTCTGCAGACGTCCGTAGCAGAGCGCTGGCGGACATTGACGGGAACGCCCATTGTCGAAGGTTACGGACTTACCGAAACGGCTCCGGCGCTGGCGTTCAACCCCTTTGGTGGACTGAGCAAAGACGGAACAATTGGAATTCCCGTTCCGTCGACCGACATTCAGCTGTTGAACGACGCCGGCAAGCCGGTCGCGGTCGGCGAGCCTGGCGAATTGGTCGCGAAAGGACCACAAGTCATGCTCGGCTATTGGAATAGCGAAGTGGAAACAAAATTCGCGATGACGGATGGTTGGTTCCACACCGGCGACATCGCCCAAATGGACTCGGATGGATATTTCACCATCGTCGATCGCAAAAAAGACCTGATTCTAGTTAGCGGCTTCAACGTTTTCCCGAACGAAGTGGAAGATCAAATTGCGGCCGTACCGGGCGTGCTCGAAGTCGGCGTCATAGGGGTCCCGGACGGCAAGACGGGCGAGGCGGTCCACGCGTACGTCGTCGCCACCGCTCTAAAGCCCACCACGGAGGCAATCGTGGCGCAGTGCCGCGAGCACCTTTCGGCCTACAAAGTTCCGCAGAAGATCATTTTCGTGGACGAACTACCCAAGAGTCCCATTGGCAAGATTCTCCGGCGTGAGCTGCGCGATCAGGTGACGGGCGCTGCGAAAACCTCGAAGGGTGCGTAGACATGATTGACTCTGTCATCATCATGGCTGCTGAAGCCACCAATCAGGCCACCGTTGTCAACGAGTTCGAACAGACACTGCTGAGAGTTTTCATTCTCATCATCATGTTCGGACTCGGCGCAGGTCTCACACCACGAGATTTCGGACTTTCTCTTCGACGACCCTGGGGACTCATCATCGGGTGGCTCACGCAGTTCGGCATCATGCCACTAACCGCGTACCTCTTGGTTATCGCCGTATTGATGCCATTCACACAGGGACCCGAGGTCGCGTTCATTGCTCTCGGCGCTCTCATCATGGGTGCCGTGCCTGCGGGAACGACCTCGAACCTGTTCACCTATTTTTCCAAGGGCAACCTTGCGTTGAGCGTGGTGATGACCATCAACTCCACACTGTGGGCGTTCATCATGACCCCATTGATGCTCTGGATCTACTCGAGTTTGCTTGATTTCGACGAATCTCTCAGTATCAATTTCGTTGACCTTGCCATCGTGATCGTTGGCCTCATCATTCCGGTTGCTCTGGGAATGCTCGTGCGGCGCCTCAGCGCTAACGCGGGTGCTGTCTTAGAACTTGTCGGTGGAGTTTTCGGAGTGTTGTTCATTCCGTTCCTCATCGCCATCTGGGTGCCGCGTAACTGGCAGTTGTTGCTCACGACCGAGTGGCCGACCTATGCGGTGTCGATTGGTCTGGGCGTTGTCGGTATCACCGCGGCATACTTCATCGCGAAAGCGATCCGAATTCACCCGATGAACGTCCGTACAATCGCTCTCGAGACAGGTATCCAAAACGGGCCGCTCGCCATCGCGATCATTGTCGCCGTCTACATCGACAGCCCCGGACTTGACTCGATTCTCTTGGTTCCCGCACTGTATTCGCTGTTCATCGTGCTGATTTCAACCGTGGTGACGTTCATCTTCCGTCGAGCCAACGTCAAGGAAGAGCAGAAGATACCGGACCTGCTCTAACGCAGAAGTTGCGTCCACACCGTCACAGCTCATCGCGCTCGGTAGGCTGGTGGTCTCGGGGCGATAGCTCAGCTGGTTAGAGCAGCGGACTCATAATCCGTCGGTCGCGGGTTCAAGCCCCGCTCGCCCTACTCCGACAAAGGTTCTCGTGAATGTTCACCGAATCGTTCGCAGAACATAAACCTTCCGAATGTTCTCGTGCACCGTCCAGGTTCCAATCCAGCCGGCGGGGGTGATGAGCGTGCTGCCCGGGCCGACAACGACGGTGTCGCCCGCGTCCGATACCACCGTCGCT
>JBIIAK010000108.1:0-3788 GCA_044239945.1 Microbacteriaceae bacterium | reverse complement strand
GGACTATTGATCGCACTGCACTTCAATTCCGAACTGTTTACCTCACCGTGGACGACCCACAGGTGTTTCTCATCCACGACGAGACACTCTTTGCCAACGGGCGCCAGGTGGGACGTGTGACGAGTAGCGCATACGGGCACACCGTGGGGAGAACCATTGGTCTCGGTGTAATTGAACGAGGTGTCGAGATGGATGCCGCTTTTTCACTGCGCAGTCTGGGACGCGAGTATTCAATCACCGTCTCTACCCGACCTTTCTACGACCCAAACAGTCATCGCATGCTCGACGAACAAGAAACGGAGGGTTACCGTGCACACCTATGATGCGGTTGTGATTGGTGCTGGTCTGGCCGGCTTGAGCGCCGCCCGCGACCTCTCGTCCGCCGGAGCCGACGTACTGGTGCTCGAAGCTCGAGCACGGGCCGGCGGCAGAGTAGAGCAAACAACGACGGCGGATGGCCGTCTTATTCAGTTGGGCGGCGAAGTGATCGCCGACTTCCACACCTCGTACCGTCAGTTGGTCGCCGAACTCGGATTGACGATTGTGCCGAGTTTCACTGATATTGCTGGGGATTCGACCTGGTTGATGCGCGAGGGGGTTTTCCACGGCGAGGACATGCCGTGGATGTCAGATAAGGATCGCGCTGTATACGAGCGCATTGACAAGGCGTTCGCTGCGTTGGCCTCGAGCGTGAATCCGGACGACCCGTGGTCGCACCCGGATGCAGTGGACTTGGACAAGTTATCTTTTGGCGAATGGTTGCGGTCCGAAGGAGCAACATCCGATGTGCTGAGGGCGATGGAGTGTCGTGCTTTTGGTCTCGCGGAGGACTCTATCGAGCGCCGTTCCCTCCTGGCCGATTTGCGCAAAGAGGCAGCGGCGGGGGCAAACGGCTTCTATGACTACGACGTGTGGGAGAGCTCAAAGGTTCTGGAGGGTTCGGCTACGGTTGCGCTCGTCATGGCAGATCAACTGGGTCATCGGATTCGCTACTCGACCCCAGTTCAATCAATCGATATCCATCCTGCTCGGTCGCGAGTACAGGCTGTTTCAGGCGAGCAGTTTTTCGCGCGTCATGTTGTCTCGGCAATTCCTGTCGGGCCTCTGCGCGATGTGACGATAACGGGGGTGAGCTCGGCCCGATTGAATTCCCTACACCGCCAGCAACACGCTCCGACCGTGAAATATGTGCCAGTGTACGAATCATCGTTCTGGGAAGGTCAAGATCAAAACGGCACCGGATATTTCGAGAGCTCAATCCTCGGCGGTACTTGGGTTCAAAACGACGGCGTTTTATCCGCGCTTGTGCCCGTCGATCGTCTCGGAGCGTATTTCGCACTTCCGCCTCATCGACGGGTAGCGGTTCTTCGCGAGGAGCTGGTGAATGCTTTCGGGCCGTCCGCGGACACCCCTCAAGACGAATACATCCGAAATTGGGGCACTGATCCGTGGACGCAGGGGTACATCACATCCTGGCGACCGGGCGAGCTAACGGCAATCGGGCCTCTCCACGGCTCACACGAGCCACCGTTTTGGATAGTAGGTTCCGACCAGTGGGTGTGTGGCTACATGGAAGGTGCTGTGCGAACGGGGCGTCACGCCGCCGAGGCGATTCTCGCCTGATTAATCGACGGGCCTCGAATGCTCGATGGTCGTTGACATGACGTTAAAGCCCATTTTTTCATAAAGCCCGAGCGCTTGAAATCTGACCCCTTCCACGGTTTATCCCACGTGATGTCCCCGTAGTCCAATGCATCAAGTTCGTCGGGTGATCCCTGTGCTTTCAGGAACTTCATTTGTATCCCTCACGCTTAGTCACTATTGGAGACAGTAGACGCCTTCTAAACTCTGCGCTACTCACCGGGATCGCGTCGAGGGCTATTCCGTCACGGTGACGATGTATTCGGTCGTGTCGAAACCGCGGTTGCCGACCGTGTCGCGAATGCTGAGAAGGAGCCTGTACTCGCCGGGGATCGCTGTTTGCGACACAGTCAATGATTGTCGCCACGTACCGTCGGTGGGGTCACCGTCGATCAGTTCCGCTGGGCCGTCCGCGGGAATGAACAAACCATTCTGGTCAGAGTAGTAGTAGGGCGCCGCCCCACTAAACCAGGAGTACACACCCGCCGTCCCCGAATCGTCTCTGGCGTCGACCTCAACCGTGAACGTCTCGCCAACGCTAACGGTGCTCGGTAGCCGAATCTCGAGAATTTCGGGGACACGGTTGTCAGATGAGCCACCATATACATTAAATCCGAATGCCGCCCACCCGGGGACCGCGTTGGAATTACCGAGCGCATCAGCTGCCCCAATGTAGAGAGTGTAGTTTTCGTTGACGGCGTTGCTGGGAATGTCACAGCGCAACTCATACGTTCCTGATTCCGCACTCCCTTCGATTCGTTCTAGGGGAACTGCAAAACCGCACCATTCGGTCATCCAACCAGAGGGGCCGCCGATTGCGGCCCAGGTCATCGCGACACCCGATCTATCTTCCACAACCCAACGGAAAACAGCGGTTGAACCCGCCTGATACTCGAGAACGTAGTAGTCGGGGAAACTTACGATGGGCGCGTCAACATCAATGGCGCATGCATCAAATTGTCGGTCAGCGACGTCTCGAGCGCACGTGTCGTCACCCAACCCCGAGCGGAGCCCATCAACACCGGCACCACCGTTGAGCGCGTCATCGCCATTTCCGCCAGACAAGTTGTCTTTGCCCGCATCCCCCAGAAGGATGTCATCACCGGCTCCACCCACAACGCGATCGTTGCCCGCACCGCCGTAGATGGTGTCGTCACCATCGCCACCGTAGATGGTGTCTTTGCCGCCAAGCCCACAGATGACGTCGTCGCCCGGTGTTCCAAACAGAGTTTCTGAACGTGCTGTTCCAGTAATCGTGCATTCTGCGGGCGCGTCAGTCGGCGCAGGCAAGGTCGCGGAATTAATTAGCGGATTCGCTCCGGGCTCCGGCACGGTGGCCTGCGCGACCAGGGGAGTTGTTCCCATGAACGCAAACGCAATGATCGCCGCGGTAATCACCCAAAACTGTCTTGTCACCATTGTTAAATCCTTACAATAAATGCTGAAAAGACTAGCATTTTGGGCAGGTGTGAACCTTAAATTTGGCTATGAAAATCTTGCGCATTCACCTCAAAGCAGTTAATGACTATCGATTCTCCTTTGAAATCCTCAGTCCGGCTTTCTGACGGACGATGTTGAAAACCAAGTGCCCTGAGTAGCGTGATTGATTTTGAATTTCGGCTGTCGCAGCTTGCGCAGACCGAAATTGCTCCCAGCTCGTCGAACAGAAAATCGAGAAGTCGGCGCAGAGCCTCGCGAGCGATGCCCTTTCTAATGTTTTTGGTCGCTAATGTAACGCCAATCTCAAACGAAGGTTCTGCGGCGTCGATGGTGTGCAGAGCTAAATCGCCCAGTAACTCGCCAGTCTCACGATCATGAATTGCTAGTTGTAACCAGTCACCCGGTGCGGGGAGCACCACGTCCGTCTGTGACTGAACGAGGTCAACGCCTTGTTGGGTCGAATAGCTGGTATCCCAACTCTGAAAGCGAGCCGTTTCTGGGTCCTGCCGGTAACGGACGAATTCGGCCACGTCTCGCAAGGTCAGAGGTTCAATGCTGACTCGCGGAGACAGAAGCGGAAAGGACATGAGCACAGGGTAACTCGACCTTTACCCGTCAGCGTCAGCCTCGACACTCTCGGCGACTAATCGTCGGTTGCGGACGTGCTGTTTCGGTCGAAGACGAGCGCCAATTCCTGTCCGGCTCGA
>JBIIAK010000107.1:0-3845 GCA_044239945.1 Microbacteriaceae bacterium | reverse complement strand
CCGAGCGCGATTATCTCATCACCCCGATACCGCGACTCGGGTCTGACCCGGGCAATTTTGCGCGGCTCACCCTACGTGAGCGCAAAGAGTTGGGAAGACCGGCTAGGGGCAATCGACGCCTTCTTTTCGGCTCATCGCGAGGGCGTTGCCTATGTGTACATCGCCGAACTAGACATGGCCGCCCATGCATCTGGCGTTGGTTCAGATCAGTGGATTCGACGACTGGAAGAACTTGACGGATTCGTTGCCGATATTCATCGTCGCCTTGCGCCTAAGGATGGACTGCTCGTCACCGCCGATCACGGAATTCTTGACGTCCCAGCGTCGCGGCATCTCATTGTGCCTGCTGGGTCAGCGTTGCTCGATGGGGTGACGGTCGGCGGTGAACCTCGATTCCTGCATCTATACTCCGAGGATGCGGGCGGGACGCTCGCCCGATGGATAGAGGCGGAGGGACACCGCTCCCATGTCGTTTCCCGTGATGAGGCAATCGCTGCCGGTTGGTTTGGGCAGGTGGCGAACTTTGCTCGTGGACGAATCGGTGATGTCTTGGTGACTCCACGGGGTGAATGGGTCTATTACATCGATGGACTTGCCACGGCACAATCCCTCGCCATGGTCGGGCAGCATGGCGGTTTGAGCCGCGCCGAAACTCTCGTTCCGATTATTCGCGGCGGCGCGTTCGCCTAATCACTGATCGTCGGGACGCGCGCCAAAAACAATTTCATCCCAGGTGGGCATAGCTGCACGTTGGCGTTTTGATCGACTCGGTGTTGGCTCCGTGAAAACATCGTCATCCGGACGCAGTTTCGTGCTCGTCCCGCCCACCTGCGTCGTGGGGAGTTCTTCTGGAGCGACGGGAGAATCGTCAGGCATCTCTAACATGTCGGGAGTGATGATGGGAATCGAGCCGGTCGACGGATGCGACGCAATGGCATCCTGTCGTTCCCCGCGCCGCCGAGTCAAATCATCGACCTGCTGAATGGATTGGTCCAGTTGTGCCGAATCGCCAACGGCTGGCATCTCAATCGAAATCGAGGACGTCGCAGTCGATTCCTTCACGGGCGTTGCGGTCGGCGCAACTTCATCAACGAGTGTCGGGATCGGTTCGAATTCGCCGCTGTCGAACCGAACCGCAGGCTGCGGAGTGACCACCCGTAACGGCGGAAACAGCGCAGCGTCGATGGATTCCGATTTCGAGATTCGGACGGCGGCCGCGTTTGACGGGACGAGGGTCATCTTCCGTGGATCGAACGACCAGGTGGCGTCTTCTTCGACGGATCCCATCAGACACCGGGCGCCAACCACCCACTCGTCATTTGTTCGATAGGACTGCCAGCCAATGATCTTTCCACCCTGCGCAGAAATGCGAGCGCCGATTTCACTCCCGAACGACGAGTCGGACCCGTCTGCTACCACGGGAACGGCGAGCGCTCGTTCCAACACGAATGCGAGTTCGGCAACAATCGGTGCCTCGAAACGTGCAACATGTTCTTCGCTGGTGCCGGTCTGAGCGGCGACGTCGCTCACAGATAGACCAGACCGCAACAGCGCTTGAATTTTTTTGGGAGACACCGTGACCGCCGACGCTGAGGAAGTAGAGTGACCGAGCTTGGATCGAAGCGCGTCATCGAGAGCGAGGGAAAACCGTTGTCCGTCTCGTGTAACGACGATGATTCCATCGCGTGTTACCTCGATGACCGATAACTCGTCCATCTCCAACTCCTTGGTTGCTCTTGTTCAGTGAGAATACCGCTAGAGCGACACGTTCGACGCGAATGTCGGAGGTGAGTTTGCATTTCGCTGTAAAGTGTCGCAAACTATCGCCGCCAGCATGGCACAGGAAAGGCTTCACCAAAAAATGGTTACTGATTACGATTCCCCCCGTAAGGGCGAGGAAGACCACGAATCGCTGCAGGCTCTTCAAGAGCGCGTTCCCGAGCCCCGGCCTGGCGACGTTCTCGACGATGCGGACAATCCGGACAGCCTCGAGATGAGCGGCCAGGACCTCGCCAGTATGGAACTCGACGTCATTGTTGTTCCTCCTCAAGCCGACGAGTTCACCTGCATGTCGTGTTTTCTCGTCAAGCATCGCTCGCAGATTGCGAAAGAAACGAAGGCCGGAGCCTTTTGTTCGGAGTGCGAGTCCTAGTTTCCTCGGAGCGCGTCGCGGAGCTTTTCTGGGTTGCGGGTTGACAAGTACCAACTCGGCGTCGGGTCGTTCGGATCATTGACGACGATCGTCAGTCCGCGCGGAATCCAGGCGCGAATCACTTTCCACGAGCGAGCATCCGTGAGCACACTGTTCCTGTCGCCCTTTTCTACGATGGTGGCTTCACCCAAAAGTGCACGCTCGATTGTCGCTCGCCCCGCGCGGAGGTGTGACTCGGTCACAACAATTCGCGGAGCAAACACGACGAATCCGAGGATCGTGAGAGCGTAAAAGCCGAGAGCCGCTACATAGCCTGCGACGATGTTGATCGGCGCGAGCATTCCGAACCCCATAGGGATGACAACGAGGAGAGCGAGATGAAAGGCCCACGATGGTGAGAGGGATTCTTGATAACGAACCATATAACTATTCGACCATGCATTACCCTGAACGAATGACACCAGAGGTTCTCATTGTTGGCCCGACTCCGCTCTATGCCCATCCCGGAGACGCCGGAGCGGATTTGTTGGCAACAATCGACGTCACTCTGGCACCAGGGGAGCGTGCGCTGATTCCCACCGGCATTTCAATAGCATTACCCGACGGATTCGTTGCGTTTGTCTTGCCACGATCTGGACTCGCTGCCAAACATGGCGTTGGATTGGTGAACTCGCCAGGGACAATTGACGCCGGGTACCGCGGAGAAATTTCTGTCGTCTTGATCAACACGGATCTGACGGAAGCTTTCGCGGTATCGGCTGGCGATCGGATTGGACAACTCGTCATTCAGCCTGTCACTCGAGCTCGATTTGTGACCGTCACCGAACTCCCGGGCACCGCCCGCGGTACCGGCGGGTTTGGCTCGACCGGCGTGGCAGGACCTGCTTCATGACCTTGAAGAGTGCTCCTGCGGACCGTGAGATGACAGGGCCGTTCGATGTGTCTGAGGTAAGCGCTGTGCAACCGTTCATCGACCTCGGTGCCATCAAGGTGACGCCCCGAACTGGCTTGCAATTGCGACTAGACATCGAAGAGTCAACCAAACGATTGGTCGCTGCGACGTTCGAGATTGACGGTTCGACCCTGCAAGTTCAGGTCTTTGCGGCACCGCGCAGCGAAGGATTGTGGAATGAAATCAGGGAGCAAGTTGCGGCGCAGGTTGTCAAACAGGGTGGTACATCGGAACACGTCGTCGGCCCATTTGGCCCAGAGGTTCGGGCTACCGTCCTGACTGCAGACGCTACGACTCGACCGATCCGATTCGTCGGGGTGGATGGCCCCACGTGGTTCCTGCGCGGAGTGATTTCTGGACCCGCGGCCGACCTCGGTTCGAGCGCGACGGCGATTGAGGATTTGTTCCGAAGCATTGTCGTTAATCGGGGCACCGAGCCTCTGCCCCCGCGCGAGTTGCTCACACTCCGCGTTCCTCCACAGCCAGGCACGATCGCATGACGAAGCCACTCGGTGAATCAGTGTCGAAGTCCGCGCTCGCTTCTGTTGTTACCACGGAAAAATTGACGGGGGCGAGTCTTTTTAGCGCAATCGGAGGAATTCGCGGAGTCATCGAATCATCGGCGCCGGGTTTCTTGTTCCTCGTCGTGTTCACGGTGACTGGCGATCTTTTTCCCTCAGTGATTGCGCCGGTTATCGTCGCAATCGCAATTCTGTTCGCGCGACTCGTGCAACGACTTCC
>JBIIAK010000106.1:0-3860 GCA_044239945.1 Microbacteriaceae bacterium | reverse complement strand
TCTGTGGGAGAAAGTCCGCAACGCGTTCGCCCGACTGCGGGGCAAACCGATTCCCGGCCCGGTCGATTCGGCGAGACTCGTTCCCTTCACGATTGTGATTACCGTGCTGCTCATGGCCATGAGCGCGTTGCTGATTTACGCCGACATCGTCAAGCCGATATCCCTCGGTCTCTAGGGCTGTACGATGTTGCTGTGGCTGTAAACATCGGACTTCCCCGCGTCGTTGAGACGCTCGCACCGCGTCGCAAGACCCGCCAAATCAAGGTGGGAAAGGTGATGGTCGGCAGTGACTCGCAGGTCTCGGTTCAGTCGATGACGACGACCAAAACCACGGACATCAACGGCACTCTGCAGCAAATCGCCGAACTCACCGCGACTGGCTGCGACATCGTGCGGGTTGCCGTCCCTACCCAAGACGACGCCGACGTTTTACACATCATCGCGAAAAAGAGCCAAATACCGGTTATCGCCGACATTCATTTCCAGCCCAAATACGTCTTCCAGGCAATCGACGCGGGATGCGCCGCCGTTCGTGTGAATCCGGGAAACATCAAGGCGTTCGATGACAAGGTGGGAGAAATCGCCAAGGCCGCGAAAGCGGCGGGCGTTAGCCTTCGGATCGGTGTCAATGCCGGCTCGCTTGACCCGCGCTTGTTGCAGAAGTATGGGCGGCCGACCCCCGAGGCACTTGTCGAGAGCGCAGTCTGGGAGGCCAGCCTCTTCGAGGAACACGACTTCCACGACTTCAAGATCTCGGTCAAGCACAACGACCCCGTTGTCATGGTCAAGGCTTACCGCCAACTCGCCGAACGCGGCGACTGGCCACTTCACCTCGGCGTCACCGAAGCCGGCCCTGCCTTTCAGGGCACGATCAAGTCATCGACCGCGTTCGGAATCCTTCTCGCCGAGGGAATCGGTGACACGATTCGCGTGTCACTATCCGCTCCGCCAGCCGAAGAAATCAAGGTCGGACTCAAGATTCTCGAATCACTCAACCTGCGCGAGCGCAAGCTCGAAATCGTGTCGTGCCCCTCGTGTGGTCGCGCACAGGTCGACGTCTACACGCTCGCCGAAGACGTCACCAAGGGTCTTGAGGGCATGACCGTTCCGCTGCGCGTCGCCGTCATGGGGTGTGTCGTCAACGGACCGGGCGAGGCTCGCGAAGCCGACCTCGGTGTCGCGTCGGGCAACGGCCGCGGCCAAATCTTTGTCAAGGGCGAGGTCATCAAGACAGTCCCCGAATCCGAGATCGTCGCCACCCTCATCGAAGAGGCGAATCGCCTCGCCGCCGAGATGCCGGCGAGCGAAACAGGAACTCCCGTCGTCACTACCTCTGCCTAGGGACAATGCGCCACGCGCTAGGCTGGCACCCGTGGTGACCCGACTCTCTCAACTGTTCGTTCGCACTCTGCGCGAGGACCCGTCCGACGCGGAAGTGACGTCGCATCGCCTGTTGGTGCGTGCCGGGTACATCCGTCGTCAGGCTCCGGGAATCTTCGCGTGGCTACCGCTCGGACTTCGCGTTCGACGCAAGGTCGAGAACGTCATTCACGACGAGATGGAACGCGCCGGCGCCCAACAGGTTCACTTTCCAGCGCTGCTTCCGCGCGAGCCTTACGAGGTTACTGGTCGCTGGACCGAATATGGCGATGGAATTTTCCGTCTAAAGGACCGCAAAGACGCCGATTATTTGCTCGCACCGACGCACGAAGAGGTCTTTACTCTGACGGTCAAAGACCTGTACAACTCGTACAAAGATTTGCCGCTCACGATTTATCAGATCCAGGACAAGTACCGCGACGAGGCCCGTCCGCGCGCAGGACTACTTCGGGGTCGCGAGTTCTCAATGAAAGACGCCTATTCGTTTGACTACACCGACGAGGGCCTCGAAGTTTCGTATCAGGCACAGCGCGATGCGTACGAACGAATTTTTAAGCGCCTCGGGCTCGATTATGTAATTGTGTCGGCGGACGCCGGTGCGATGGGTGGTAGTAAATCAGAAGAGTTTCTGCACCCGACCCCGATTGGCGAAGACACGTTCGTTCAGAGCGACGGTGGTTACGCCGCCAACGTTGAGGCCTATCGCACGACCGCCCCTGACGCTTTGCCCATCGACGGGCAGCCCGCAGCGACCGTGTTCGATTCCCCGAATACGCCGACCATTGAAACACTGGTGGCGCTCGCAAACGACAAGCACGCCAGGGCCGATCGCCCGTGGACCGCGGCGGACACGCTCAAGAACGTCGTGCTCGCACTGACGAACCTCGACGGCAGCCGTGAACTCGTCGCGGTCGGACTTCCCGGTGACCGCGAAGTCGACATGAAGCGCGCCGAGACCGCATTCGCTCCTGCGACCGTCGAGCCCGCGACGGAGGCCGACTTCGCCAAGAACAAGGCTCTCGTCAAGGGTTATATCGGTCCGTGGTCGGCGAAAGGTGCGGTCCTCGGTGTCAAGGGAACTGCCAAGGTTCGCTTCCTCGTCGACCCCCGCGTTGTCGACGGTACCGCGTGGGTCACGGGCGCGAACGAGGACCAAAAGCACGTGTTCAACCTCGTTGCTGGCCGAGACTTCACGGCTGACGGCATTGCCGACATCGCCGAGGTTCGCGACGGCGATCCGGCCCCCGACGGTTCGGGCCCGATTCATACTGCCCGCGGAATGGAAATCGGTCACGTCTTTCAGCTCGGCAAAAAGTACGCCGAAGCCCTCGACCTGAAGGTACTCGATGAAAATGGCAAGCTCGTGACTGTCACGATGGGCTCATACGGGATCGGTGTGACCCGTATTCTCGCGGTCATCGCTGAAACGAACAATGACGACCGTGGTCTCATCTGGCCCATCGAGGTTTCGCCGTATCACGTGCACGTTGTGGCGACTGGGAAAGACGACGACGCCCTGAACCTCGCCGAGGGTCTTGCCGCCGAGTTCGAGTCGGCCGGATTCGAGACGCTGATCGACGATCGCCCCAAAGTTTCACCCGGCGTGAAGTTTGGTGACGCCGAGCTCATCGGTGTTCCGTACATTGTCATCGCGGGTCGCGGTGCGGCCGACGGGGTCGTCGAGGTGTGGAATCGCCGGTCAGGCGAACGAAACGAGATTCCCGCTACGGAAGCGCTCGCGTGGCTCACATCCGCCACCGTGCGGTAAGTTAGGGCAGAACTGAATAGGGGGTGCGCTCATGCACATCGACATCAAGAATTTACGTGACGTAGAGGTCGAGAAAGAGATTCCTTTCGAGGAACTCGCGCGCATTGTCGAGGACGCGGTTGTTCGCGCCTATATCAAGCACATCACCCCGATTCCGAATGATGTCGACTACAAGCCGACGGCCGTCAAGCTCGAAGACGAAAAGGGTCGCCCTCGCGCCCGCGTTGGTCTTGACCGCAAGACTGGTGACATCACGATTTTTGCTCCTGTCTATAACGACGAGGACGAGATCACCGGCGAAGAGGTAGTTGACACGTCCGACTTCGGGTACATCGCTGTCGCCGAGGCCAAACGCGTCTTGTTCCAAAGCATCCGTGCTCTCGATGACGAGAAAATTCTTGGCGAGTTCAGCCACAAGAAGGGCGACCTCATCTCGGGTGTTATTCAGCAGTCGTCGAATGCCAAGATGATCCACGTGCTCATCGGCAAAAACCTCGAGGCGGTCATGCCGTCGCCCGAGCAGGTCGCGGGCGAGGATTACACGCACGGCAAGCGCATTCGCGTAGTCATCACCGACGTCAAGAAAGGCATGAAGGGCCCGTCGATTACGGTCAGCCGTCACCACCCCGACCTTGTGCGTCGACTGTTTGAACTCGAAGTGCCGGAAATCGGTCAGGGTCTTGTCAAAGTCGCCGCGATTTCACGTCATCAA
>JBIIAK010000011.1:0-12933 GCA_044239945.1 Microbacteriaceae bacterium | reverse complement strand
CAGCGCGTCAGGTAGAGCATGAACTGACCGCCACCGGGGCTGATGTGAGTCGACAAGCTCAAGTCTGGGGCAAGGCGTGACACTCGATCGAGAAGCCACTCCGAGGCCTGTCGAGCGTCACCCTCATCGGGGCACCGGGCGACAATCTCTCGACCTCCTTTGGCACGAAGTCGTTCGACCGCCTCGAAAATCGGCGAGGGATCCACCACAAAGAGTTCCGGCGACCATCGAACTACGGGCGAAATCTTCCCCTTCATCGTGTTGCACGCCCGATGAGCGAGTCGTTCGACCGCAGCCACGCCCTTCTTGACCCGCGTTGCCGCATAGCTATCAACGCTCGGTCCCAAATCGGAATTCACGGAACCATCCGGGTCAACGGGCTGGTCGCACAACCAGCACAGCCAGTTGTCGACTTCACCGACTGTTGTGATGTCACTCATAGTTCGAGGCTGCGACTTCACAGGATCCGTCGGCGCAGTAAAACGTCTTGTCGGGCCAAAACCTGCGGTAAATCGCACAGCCGACACACCACCCGAACAGCGCTTCGGCACCGAGGAACACGAGACACACGGCACAAATCGCGAGCGCGAGGGCGGGAAGGCCGAGCCAACCGAACGAGAAACATGCGCTGATTGATAGAACGAACCCCAAACCCCACGCGAAACTCTTCTGTGGCGCTCCGACCCACAATGGTTCACGGCGTCGATTGACCCACAACCCGAGTGCATAGAGAGGAGCTAACCGTGCGCCAACGCCAAGGCGGATGCCCATTTCGAAAAGAAATATGACGGCAAAGAGTCGGGCGGTCGAAAAATCGGATGTGGTGATTGCACCGGACCAACCAATCAGCCCGATGCCGAAGAGGACTCGGGCTGCGAATCGAACCGCGTGCTCATTCACGACAGCAACGGCGTAGCCTTCGACTCGTTCGCCAGTGGGCAGCCCGCGAAGGGTGGATTCCGCGTACGAGCTCATGGGATGAGTGTATCCTCGCTGGTCAATCGGAAATCTCAGAGACCGGTAAGGGTCACGCGTTAACCGCCACGGATTTTGTTGGGCGCCGGCCGGTCCGTTCCGCCGCAACCGCCGCGATGATGACGATGCCGATACCCGCGACTTGGACAAGATTGAGGCGTTCACCAAGGAGGGCCACGCCAAACACGGCGGCGAGGGCGGGCTCGCCGGCAGAGAGCGTGCCAAATGCGGCTGCCGTCAATCGTTTGAGTGCAACGAGTTCGAGGGCGAAGGGGATGACTGGCATGAGAATTCCGAGTCCTAAACCGGCGAGTACGACCCAGATGTCCAGATGCCCCCAGGCCGACGGAAGTCCCACGAATGTGGATGCGATGGCGGCGACGGGGATTGTGATCGCGAGTGCTTTGAAACCGGACACGCGATCCCCCGCGGATTGGGTCATGACAATGTAAAGCGCCCAACCGAGCGCCGCGAACAGTGCCCACATCACTCCCCACGGGTCAATTGACCCGTTCCAGGGTTGAGTCACGGCGACAACGCCCGCCAATGCGAGAACGGGCCACCAAATGTGGCTGCGCTTTTTGGCCCGCAAGACCCCGACCGTGAGCGGACCAAGGAATTGAATCGGCACGGTCATGCTCAGTCCGATGGTGGCGACCGCAAACTGGAACGAGATGGTCATCAGAGCGGTGACGAGCCCCAACCCGACGAGAAGTTTGAGGTTTGACCGACCGTACGACCGAAAATCGGGTCGCACAAGTGCCAGAAAAAAGATTGCGCCGCCGACTAGACGAAGCCATCCGGCTCCGGCCGGTCCGACGATGGGGTATAGCTGGGTTGTCACGGCAGCCGCAAACTGCAGGATGGCCATCGCGGCCACGGCGAACACCCAGCCGGGGACGCCATGAGACTTCATGGTGACGACTCTATCCGTCAAGATTCCAGCAAATTCCGTAAGCATCTGACTCCGCTGTCCGACGGTTTCTGGCAGACTCACGGCATGAGTTCCGTTTTCCCCGTCGTTGACAAGAGCATGGCCGAACTTCGAGCGGCGCTGGATGCGGGAGCGGTGTCGAGCGTCGAGCTCGTCGCCGCGTACCTGAACCGAATCGGTTTCTACGACCGTCACGGAATCACTCTGAATGCGGTCCCAGTTCTGAACCCCGCGATGTTCGCGGATGCGAGGGCATCGGATGAGCGACGAGCGCGCGGTGAGGTTCTCAGTCGCCTCGACGGGATTCCGTACACCGCCAAGAATTCGTATCAAGCCAAAGGGTTGACGGTCGCGTCGGGGTCGCCCGCGTTCGCGGACCTGGTCGCTCAGCATGACGCTTTCACCATTGCTCAGTTGAGAAAATCGGGCGCTGTGCTCATCGGTCTGACAAACATGCCGCCTATGGCCAACGGAGGCATGCAACGCGGGGTTTATGGCCGAGCAGAAAGCCCATACAACGCCGATTTTTTGACGGCCGCCTTTGGGTCGGGGTCGTCGAACGGGTCGGGAACCGCGACGGCGGCGAGTTTCGCCGCGTTCGGTTTGGGGGAAGAAACGTGGTCGTCGGGTCGAGCGCCCGCATCAAACAACGCGCTCTGCGCCTACACGCCGTCCCGCGGCGTGATTTCGACCCGAGGGAACTGGCCGCTTGTCCCCACGATGGACGTCGTGGTTCCTCACACGCGCACGATGGAGGACATGCTCGTGTTGCTCGACGTCATCGTCGCGGACGACACCGTCACACGCGGGGACTTCTGGCGGGTGCAACCCTGGATTGCAACGCCACCGTCATCTGAACTTCGCCCTGAATCGTATGCGGCGCTCGCGGAGCGCAATGCGCTATCGGGAAAACGCATCGCGATTCCGCTGATGTACATCAATGCCGATTCCGATACCTCTGACCCCATCGAAACCCGACCCTCGGTGGTCGAGCGATGGCGCGACGCAAAGCTCACGCTCGAACGACTCGGCGCCGAGGTGATCGAAACCGATTTCCCCGTCGTCACTCGATACGAAGACAAAAAGGGAGAGCCCAATAATCTTGTTGCCCGCGGACTGTTGCCGGCGGATTATGCCGACCGCGAGCTTCACGAACTCAGCATGTGGGGCTGGAACGAATTCCTCGCCGCAAATGGAGACCCGAAACTCCACGCGCTGGTCGACGTCGACGAGGACAAGATTTTTCCGCAACCGAGCGGTGCGCTGGATGACCAATACGGGATTCACCAGTCACGTTTTTCGCCCGAAGACGTCACGTTGGACAGCTATGTCCTTGACGCACGGAGCGACGGAATCACGGCGCTCGAAGACATCCCGACCATCGCCGAGGGGCTTCGCGGGCTCGAAGAGGCTCGACGAATCGACCTAGAACAGTGGATGGATGAATCGGGTGTCGACGCGGTCGTGTTCCCCGCGGTCGCAGATGTGGGTCCTGCCGACATGGATTTGAATCCCGCATCAGCCGCACTCGGTTGGCGGAACGGAACCTGGGTCGCAAACGGCAACGTCGTCATCCGGCACCTCGGCATACCAACCGTGACAGTGCCGATGGGCAACATGAGCGACATCGGCATGCCTGTCGGACTCACCTTTGCGGGGCGGGGCTACGACGACACCAATCTGCTGAGCTTTGCCGCCGCGTTTGAGCGAGCACACTCAGGAAGAATGGAGCCGCCTCGAACCCCAGAGTTACCGGCGTACGCCTGGGTGTCTCGTGGTGGCGATGCATCGCCACAACCGTCGCTCACTATCGACGGTACCTCTGGTTTGCCGACGAACGGGGTGATTCCGATCCACATCGAGATTCACACGGACGCCGCCGAGGTGTCGGTGTCAGTCAACGGAATTGCCGTGCCGGGCACCGTGACAGAGTCGGGCTACACGGTTGACACCGCCGTCCCCGAGGAAGAGCACAGCCGCCTTCATAGCGAATGGCGGGGTGGCTACGGGTCGGTCGTTGTCGCGCTGGCGCGAACGGGCGATGTTGTCACCGGAGCATTCACCATCGTGGGCGGCGTCGCTTAGCCTTCGTCGGTTGGCCACCCGCCGGGAGGTCCGATGATGATGAGCGTGGCGAAGATTGCAACAATCGCCGCGAACAACACGATTGCGAAAAGCACCGGGCGATTGAGGAACCATCGATACAACCGATCGAACCAGTGCGCATCGCGTGGGTCGCTCGTCGCCGTACGGCGCCAAGCGCCAGCGAGACGGCCAGCCTTTTCGGCTCGAGTTTCGAACGGAATTGTTGCGTATGGAACAATGGCTAGGGCGATTCCGAGCAAGGTTCGACCGATGCCCCAACGGTTGTTGACACCGACCAGCGCGGCAACCA
Source organism: Microbacteriaceae bacterium (assembly GCA_044239945.1). Taxonomy (GTDB): domain Bacteria; phylum Actinomycetota; class Actinomycetes; order Actinomycetales; family Microbacteriaceae; genus MWH-TA3. The sequence goes on along the minus strand of JBIIAK010000011.1, from coordinate 8,629 downwards.
CACCGTAACCAAGGAACACGGCGCCGTGGATTCCGCCGACAACGGTGATCAGAATTGGCGGTGCGCCCCAAATCGCACGAATCGCGAGACCGCCTAACAGGAGCGTCCACGTCACCGCTTCACTGATTGCGAAGAATCGAAAGAGGCGTCGAGGCGAAAAACCAGTTGCGCGCGGACTTGTCATGAGGAACCTTTCATGGGTGATTGATTCAAGCCTATGTACAGGCGCTAATCCACTCGGTTATATTTGGTTCGTGACTGATAAAGTTCAAGGTCCGGCATCGTATTTCCCGTCAATCGAGAAGAAGTACGGCAAGCCGGTTACTCATTGGTTTGAACTTCTTGAAAATGTGCGTACCAAGAAGCACTCAGAGCAGGTTGAGTGGCTCAAGTCAGGGCACGGCATCGGGCACGGTCATGCCAACGCGCTCGTCGCCCATTTTCGCAAATCAGAAGGCCTCTGAACCGGTGAAGAAGACGGTGTTGTTCGTGTGTGTTCACAACGCCGGTCGTTCGCAGATGGCCGCGGGTTACGTGCAGGCTCTCGCTGGGGACCGTGTCACGGTACTGTCCGCTGGGACAGAGCCGAAGGACGAGATTAATCCATCGGCTGTTGCGGCAATGGCGGAGGAGGGCATTGACATCGCCAACAACGCCCCAAAAGTCCTGACCACCGAGGCAGTCAAGAAATCCGATTACGTCATCACGATGGGCTGTGGTGACACCTGCCCCATCTATCCCGGAAAGACATACCTTGATTGGCCGCTAGATGACCCGGCTGGACATGGTATCGATGGCGTCCGCCGCATTCGTGACGAGATTCGCACCAAGGTGAAAGACCTCATCGCTGAGATTGATACGCGTGGATAAATCGCCCGTGATTCGCGGCGTCCCGCGTTTCGGTTTTGCGAGCCAGTTCGCTCTTGTTGTATTCGCGGGATTAGCGCTGGCAACCTTGTCGGCCTTATCAAGTCGGAACACATCGGCACTGTGGATCGACGTTGTCCACGTTGCGATGCCGGCGCTTGCGAGCGTTCTGGTCATCGGGCTGGTTCGATCCGGGGTCTTGCCACCGCTCGCAATACGCGCCTTCGCTTATCTGATTTTCTTTTCCGTCGCTGCACTGACGGCTACCGGCTTCATGAGCGTCATGAACGGCCTTGCGGTGTCGTCTCCTAACCCGTTCCTCTATGGATATTCGTTTTATTCGGCGTCCCTTGCATATCTGGTCCTCATGGAAGGTCGTTCGGCGTCGTTCATTCGAACCTTCGACGTTGCGAACCCGCTGATGTTGGCTACAGGACCGCTGGCAATTTCGGTCGCGTCGATGCGGCACTGGTCGCTTCGCGGTCGGCTCAATTACTTTTTGCCATTCCTCATCATCGGCGTGTTCTTTTTTATCGTTCTCGGACTTGGACTGGCCCCGGCTCTCGTGATCAACGAACAATTAAACCTTGTGTCCGGTCTGATATTCGGTATCGTCTTTGAGCTTTACATTTATTTCAACTTCGCTGGACTTTCACTCATCGTTTACGCGGTAGCCGGAATCATTGGTATGCGGGTTCCCCTCAACTTCAAACAACCTTATTCAGCAGCGCACATTCTCGACTTTTGGAAGGGATGGCACCTTTCACTCAGTGCTCTGTTGAAAGAACTGTTCTATAAACCAGTCCGCGCACGGTGGGGAACGTACACCGCAGTCATGGTGACGTACCTCGCATCAGCATCGTGGCACGGAATGAGCGTGAACTTCGCGATTTGGGGATTCCTTCACGGCGCGATTTTCGTCGCGACGATTGCTCTTCTCAGGCGCAAGCACACCATTTGGGCGTTCATCATCTTCCCGCCGACCAGAATCGTTACCTGCATGATCTTTGGTACTCCCAGTTTTGACAGCTTGGTCACAATTATGAATCACGTTCCGACCCCCGCGGAAGCGACGATCGCGATCCAAACCGTGATCGACTGGCCAACAGAGACGCTCATTGCACTTGCGTTGGCTGTCGCCCTCGTCGTCATTGAATTCTCATGTCGGCGTACTTCACTGTTGCGCGGGCGGAACTACAAGTTCCTTCGTGTTCGCTTAACCCAGGTCATCCTCCTGGCGGCAATCATCATGTTCGCTTCGGGCCGGATTGGAGACGTCATTGCTGCGTATGGTCAAAGATAGATACGTTTGGCTTGTTGCCATATTTGTGGCGTGCTACATCGCGTGGGTGGCTGTGAGCAGATTTCTCGCGTACGCGACGGTGTTCTCGGGGTCGATACACGACCAAAAAGTGACTCGCATGCAGGATATTGGTGCGGTCGAAAACCTGATTGTCGGCGGTTCCAACGCGGTGTACAGTCTTTCCGCCGAACGGTTGTCAGAGCTCTCGGGCGAAACCTGGTTCAACGCGGCGTTACCTCGAGAAGGTTTCACCCAGGAAAACATGACGGCTTTTGTCGATGATTTCGTCAATTCGGTCGATGCGGACGAAATTTCGACGGTGGTAATTTCGGTTGCGAAACATTGGCAAACGCCGAGGCGCGATCGCCTCACAGAATCTGAGTCAGGCCTGGGCTTTGATGGCATAAAAACGTCACCCTTTTGGCTTCCTTCTCAATCCTTATGGGACTTCTTCAGTGAGCCACCGGCCAAAATTTTTCCGACCATTGTTTCCCGTCAAGGGGATTTGATTCACGACGCAACGGATTTGTGCAAGCCGAATCTGCGCGCGGTAAAAATGGAATGGGTGACCGATCGCGAGATCGACTCACTGCTGGAATCGTGGTTGCCTCTGGTAAATTCGAGGTTCCCTAACGCTGACATTGTGGTTACCATTCCCTCGCGATACACGGTCGACCGGGTGGACCCTGCTGCCAGCGCGGATTATCTCGAACGTTTGCAGTCGAGGATTGATGCCTGGATTGGTGCGCATCCCGAATCGGCGGGAATCCAGGTTTCTACCGTTCTCGAGACCAACTATGACGACGCATCACTTCTGTGCACCACCGGGTCACATTACAATGCGACAGGGCGATCATTGCGCACTGACGCCTTTTACGAATTGCTGATTGAAAGAGGGTTAACAAATGACCGATAAATGGTCAGCGGAAGAACGCGCAGCGATGAAAGATCGTGCCGCCGAGGTGAAGGGCAAGAAGGTTGATGGGCTCACCGCGGTATTAGAGAAGATTTCGGCGATGGCGCCGGCGGATCGGAAAATCGCCGAGAAAATTCATCGTCTTGTGACCACAATCGCGCCGGAAATGGAAGTCAAGACCTGGTACGGAATGCAGGCATATTTCTTGGGTGGAAAAGTGGTGTTGTTCTTCCAGGACGCTGGAAAGTACAAGTCTCGCTATTCGACCTTGGGTTTTCAAGAAGCCGCTCAACTTGATGACGGCGCCATGTGGCCGACGTCGTTTGCGGTAATCAGTTGGACAGCTGATATCGAGGAACAGGTGTCTGAATTGGTCCTTCGCGCGATTAATCGGACTTGAGTCGACGACAGTGAACAATCCCGCTGACGCCGAAAAGTCGAAAATCGAAGAGAATCACCCCATTGTCAAGAACGCTGCTGCAAAAGGCGTGGGTTGCGGAGTCGCTGCCCTCGCTGTAGTTGGGCTCGTCGGGTTTATCGTCTGGTCGATGTCGCCGTTAGCGCCAATCGGGATCGCCTACAGTGCGGTCGGGGCCATTCCTTGGTTAATCGGCGTCGGAGCGGTGCTCATTATTCTGCGGTTGTTCACCAGGAAAAAGTAAAGAGGCGTCGCCTCTCGCCGATTAGTGGTGAGCGATAGATCGTTCGAGCTTTGCGCCTTCGACATCGACATCCGGCAGGATGCGCTCGAGCCATTTGGGCAGCCACCACGCGGCTGGGCCGAGCAACTTGAGCGCAGCGGGTACGAGCACGAGCCTCACGAGAAATGCGTCAATGAGCACGCCGACAGCAAGCCCAAAACCGACTGGTCGAATCATGGTTGTGTGGCTGAAGACAAATCCGCCGAACACCGAGACCATGATGATGGCGGCAGCCGTCACGACACTGCGACTGAGACGCAATCCGTAGTTGATAGAGTCCGTCGCAGACTTACCGTGGATGAAAGCCTCGCGCATTCCAGAGGCGAGGAACAATTGGTAGTCCATTGCGAGCCCGAACAGGATTCCGATGAGCATCGTCGGGAGGAAGCTGAGAATTGGCGCCGGGTCGTGAATATCAAAAAGCCAACCGAGCCATCCCCATTGGAAAACAGCGGTCACTGCGCCAAGAGTTGCGAAAACGGTGAACAGGAAGCCGGCGCTAGCGATTAGTGGCAGCCAGATGGAACGGAACACAAGCATCATGATGAGAAGAGAGAGCCCGATCACGGTACCGAGGTAAATCGGCAAAGCCTGACTGAGTTTTTCGGAGACATCGATATTGATTGGGGCCATCCCTGTCACGTTGACCGACGAGTCGAGTTTTGCGCTGAATTCTTCATCCAGTGCTCGGATGTCGTGAACGACATCTTGGGTGGACTCGTCATTCGGACCCCCCGCGGGAACCACGCGGAAAATGGCGATGGTGCGGTCGTCCGAGAACCCTCCCGGCACGGTTGACTCGACGTTGTCGATACCCATGATGAGTTTGGTTGCGCCTGCCTGGAAGGCGAGTTCGTCGTCTTCGGGAATGGGATTTTGCGAGGATGCAACGACGAGCAAGGTTGCATTGACACCTTCACCGAATGCGTCTTGCGTCAACTTGTAGGACTTATAGCCGGTCGAATCGGTGGGCTCGGACGAGCCATCAGGCAGGCCGAGACGCATATCGAGCAACGGAATAGCGGCGATTCCGAGAACGGCAAGGGTCGCGAACAGCGAGACGAGCGGGTGCCGAGTCGCGAACACGCTCGCCGTCGTCGTACTTGGCTTGCTCTCGCGCGCGTCCCGATCGGCGAGTGCTCGACGCTCTTTTGCACTGAGCACACGCATCCCAATCAGCGAGATGACCGCTGGGTTGAACGTGACGGCAACGGCGACTGCGATGGCAATCGCTGCAGCACCCACAGACCCCATGAGACCGAGGAAATCGATGCCCGTGAGGTTCAGCGCAGCCAGGGCGATAATCACCGTGAGACCAGCGAAAGTCACAGAGTTGCCGGACGTTCCATTTGCGAGAGCAATTGATTCTGCGACCGGCATACCCGCCTTCAGCTGACGGCGGTGACGGTTCAAGATAAAGAGCGAATAGTCGATTCCGACGGCAAGTCCCAGCATCACGCCAAGAATCGGCGTCGTTGTGGTCGATTCGACTACGGCTGCCAGAGCGACACTCGATGCGCCCGAAATTGCGACGCCCACGATTGCGGACAAGACCGGAAGTCCGGCGGCGACGAGCGTCCCGAGCATGACAAAAAGAACAATGGCGGCGACGAGAAGTCCGACGATTTCACCGGGTCCGAGCAGTCCACCGAGTGAACGGGTGAGATCTTGTGAAAACTCAACCTGAATGTTTTCGGTTGCAGTGTCGGATAACGCTGCAACGACGGCTTCTTTGTCGGATGTTTCCACGTCCGAGATGGGCGAGGTGAACATGACGCTACCCGTTGCGGTTTGATTGTCGGTTGACACAACGCGGAACTTGGTGGTTCCCTCCATGATGATTCGCGCAAAGGCAAATTCATCGCGCGCTTCGTCCAGCTTTAACTGACCGCGGTCGAGCTTCCGTTGCGCTCGGGCGAGGTCCTTGTCACCATCGTTTGCCTGTCGTTCGCCGTCGTAGATATCGGCCCAGGCTGCGTCAATCTTGGCCTGCCCATCGCGAATACTTTCTTTGCTCGCGACTATCGTCGCGAGACCTGCGTTAATGAGAGCGAGACCCTCGTTCAATTCATCGAGTTCTGCTTCGTGACCACCCAGACTTGTGTAATAGGCGATTGCGGCGGTGACTTCGGCTTTGGTGGCGCGTAAATCAGGCTCGGCCTCCTGAATCTTTGCAAGACCCTTGTCCAGCTTTTTCTGGTTTGCAACTAACTCGACCCGCCCATTGGCGAGATCGACCCGAGCCGCAGCGAGGTCCTTCAATCCTTTGTCGATCTTTGCCTGGCCGCGATCAATCTTTTTCTGTCCGTCGGCGAATTTTTCGGGGGCGTCCGCGACATCACGCGCGTTTTCATCGAGAGTCGCTTGGACATCGAATGGGTCTACGGTGTCGTCGACGGCGGGAAGATCGTGAACCGACTCTAACGCGGCAGTGATGTTCTCTTTTTCCTCGTCGGTGAATGGCAGTCCATCGGTCTTGTGGAACACCACTTGACCAATACCGCGACTTGCGTCGCTGAATTTTGATTCGAGGGTTTCGATGGTCGTTTGTGCGTCGGTGCCATTGATCGTCATGGCGGTTGAGAAAGTGCCTCCGGCCGTCGCTGCGATTCCGCCCAGTATTCCGATGATGGCGATCCAGCCGGCAATGACGAACCAGGCTCGGCGCGCAGAGAATTGTCCGAGGCGGTAAAGAAATTGAGACACGGGGAACCCTTATCGATTTATTGCACTAGTGAATAAATTATTGCACTAGTGCAGAAATCTGTCAAATCGGGCTAGACTTTTTCCATGAGGGTCGAGACTGCGGCAGGCACTAGCACTAGCCATGTGCTGGGCCGCAAGCCGAAATCAACGCCAGACGAGATTATCCTCGTCGCATGGTCGATCTTCGAACGAAACGGATTTGACTCGACGACAATGGCGGATGTCGCGTCCGCTGTCGGAATTTCGCGTCGGACGCTGTTCAACTACTTTGCAACCAAGGAAGCATTGTTGTATCCCGCCGTCGATGAATACATGGAGCATTTCGGCGCATTGTTGATGGATCGGCCGAGGGACGAGCCTCTGTTCCAGTCTCTTGAATATTGTCTGCGCCAAAGCCATGACAAGCAGATTGAACTTGAAGACCGATTCAATCCAGGACCCACGGTTCACGCGGCGCGATTGGGCGACGGTGCGGTTCGGTATTCCCGCGACCATTGGGCTCGCGAAATGGAACAGGTGGTGGCACGACGGCTTGAGGGGCAACCGGGTGGTGCGGCGCTCGCAGGATTTGTTGGCGCGCTTGCGGCCCAGGTTTGGACCGAAATCACGAAGTACCTCAAAGCCGCTGGACCCGATGGTGACATTAGTGAGGCACTGGCCGAAGTGATGTCATCACTTCGAAAACTTTTCTCCTAAGGACAGTGCGCTAACGCGCTGTCAGCGTCACATTTGGCATTTCGGGCGCTGGTATCCATCCGCCCACTCTGTCCGCAATCGGCGGGTAGGTGTGCAGGTTCCAATCCATCCGCATTTCTTCGATTTCCTCGTGACTGCGGGCGATGAAGTTCCACCACATCACGATTTGTTCGAGGAACGGTTCGCCGCCGATAACAATTGCGATCCCAGATCCGGTGAGTTCGAGCTCGGTCGCGCCCACCGGTGAAAACCACAGTGCGTTCGGCGGAATGTCGTCGCCGTTTGCCGACATCAAACCATCGATATTTAAGACTCCATACTCCCAAGCGGGGTTGAGCGGAATCGATCCACTGGCTCCAACCGACACCTCGGCCCCAACGAGTGGACTATAAACAGTTGCCGGCGAAGCGACCGCACCCCATTGACCAATGAACACCTGGGCGACATGGTCACCGAATGCTGCGATGGGGACGGTGTCGATGTGTTCGAAAGTGGGTCGCATTGAACGCATCGCTTCGGGTAGCGCGATCCACAGTTGAACAGCGTGAAGTGCGGTGGGTCCTGGCAGACTCCGTTCGCTGTGCGAAACACCAGAGCCAGCAGTCATGAGATTGAGAGAGCCGGGCGTTACGTTCTGCGCTGTCCCAAGACTGTCGCGGTGATCGATGAGTCCATCCAACAACCACGTCACCGTTTGGAGTCCCGTGTGGGGGTGGGCAGCGACCGTCATCCCGTCGACCTGTTCCGTCGGACCAAAGTGGTCGACAAAAACCCATGCACCGATGCGTCGCAGTTTCGCGTGTGGGATTGTCCGTCGGACGTCCACCTCGGTTCTTGTCGTCAATTTGACGAGCCGGGGTTCGATTATCACTGTTCCAGTATCGCGCCATGCGTCGATTTTTCAGGGACGGTCTAGCGTTGAGTTATGGCGAAATCGTGCGTGACTAACCCGCAGTTCGGGTTGACGTCCTCAGAGGTTAACCATCGGCTCGCGGCCGGATTGTCGAACACCCAAAAAGTGGATCAGAGTCGAAGCCTCATCAGCATCATTCGCGGAAACGTTTTTAACCTGTTCAACGGAGTCGTCGGCGGGTGTTTCATCCTTCTGGCTGTCATGGGGCAGTGGAAGGACACGTTGTTTGGATTCGCTCTTCTGTCGAACTTGTTGATCGGAATCATTCAGGAGTATTCATCCAAGCGAATTCTGGACCGGCTCGCGTTGCTTAACCAACCACTCTCGAGGGTTCGCCGCGATGGCACGGAATCGGATATTCGCTCTGAACTCCTCGTCATAGATGACATAGTCGTCCTCAATTCCGGAGACCAGATCCTCGCGGATGGCGTGATTGTTGAATTGAGCGGCCTCGAAATTGATGAGTCGCTACTGACGGGTGAATCTGAGCCAGTGGCCAAATCCCTGAATGACCGCGCATTTTCTGG
>JBIIAK010000105.1:0-3899 GCA_044239945.1 Microbacteriaceae bacterium | reverse complement strand
CTCAAGTACGACTACACCCACAAGAAGCAGACCGGTGGTTCGGGTCAGTTTGCGAAGGTGCAGATCAGCCTTGAGCCGATGGAAGTTACCGTCGAAAAGGTTTACGAATTTGAAAACGCTGTGACCGGTGGTCGTGTTCCCCGTGAATACATCCCCGCCGTCGACGCTGGAATCCAAGACGCCATGCAGGTCGGCGTTCTCGCAGGATTCCCCACCGTCGGAGTCAAGGCAATTCTCGTGGATGGCCAGTACCACGACGTTGACTCGTCGGAAATGGCCTTTAAAATCGCCGGATCGATGGCCTACAAAGAGGCCGCTCGTAAAGCGAACCCTATTCTTCTCGAGCCGCTCATGGCGGTCGAGGTGCGCACGCCAGAAGAGTACATGGGAGACGTTATCGGCGACCTAAACTCTCGACGCGGGCAGATTCAAAGCATGGAAGATGCGACCGGTGTCAAAGTCGTTCGCGCTCTCGTGCCGCTGTCGGAAATGTTCGGATACGTCGGTGACTTGCGGTCGAAGACCTCGGGTCGCGCTGTGTATTCGATGACGTTCGAGACATATGCTGAGGTCCCGAAGGCTGTCGCCGACGAGATCGTCCAGAAGAGCAAGGGCGACTGAGCTCCTCGCGTGACGACACCTGTCGAGACGCGATAAACTAAAAACTTCATATCCCTTATTAACAATCGTTTATCCGGAAGTTCCGGGTAAATAACCGAAAGTCCTAGGAGGACACCGTGGCTAAGGCCAAGTTCGAGCGGAGCAAGCCGCACGTAAACATCGGAACGATTGGTCACGTCGACCACGGCAAGACCACTCTGACCGCCGCAATCTCGAAGGTTCTTGCAGAAAAGTACCCTTCGGCCGTCAACGTCGTCCGCGACTTCTCGTCGATCGACTCCGCTCCTGAAGAGCGCCAGCGCGGTATCACCATCAACATCTCGCACGTTGAGTACGAGACCCCCAAGCGTCACTACGCTCACGTTGATGCACCCGGCCACGCTGACTACATCAAGAACATGATCACCGGCGCTGCTCAGATGGACGGTGCAATCCTCGTGGTTGCCGCCACTGACGGCCCCATGGCTCAGACCCGTGAGCACGTTCTTCTCGCGAAGCAGGTTGGTGTTCCTTACCTCCTCGTCGCACTCAACAAGGCTGACATGGTCGACGACGAGGAAATCCTCGAACTCGTCGAGGTCGAGGTTCGCGAGCTTCTCTCGGCCCAGGGCTTCGATGGCGACAACGCCCCCGTCGTTCGCGTTTCGGGTCTCAAGGCTCTCGAAGGCGACGCCAAGTGGACCGAATCCATCGTTGAACTGATGGAAGCTGTCGACAACTCTGTTCCGGACCCTGTCCGCGACAAGGACAAGCCCTTCTTGATGCCCATCGAGGACGTCTTCACGATCACCGGTCGTGGAACGGTTGTTACCGGCCGCGCCGAGCGTGGAACTCTCGGAATCAACTCCGAAGTTGAAATTGTTGGCATTCGCCCCACCCAGAAGACGACTGTGACCGGAATCGAAATGTTCCACAAGCAGCTCGACGAGGCATGGGCCGGAGAAAACTGTGGTCTTCTCCTTCGTGGAACCAAGCGTGAAGATGTTGAGCGTGGCCAGGTTGTTGTCAAGCCCGGTTCGATCACCCCTCACACCGAGTTCGACGGAACCGCCTACATCCTTTCCAAGGAAGAGGGCGGACGCCACAACCCGTTCTTCACGAACTACCGTCCCCAGTTCTACTTCCGCACGACTGACGTCACTGGCGTCATCGAGCTTCCTGCTGGTACCGAAATGGTTATGCCCGGTGACACCACCGACATGGCCGTTACGCTTATCCAGCCGATCGCTATGGAAGAGGGCCTCGGCTTCGCAATCCGTGAAGGTGGCCGCACCGTCGGCGCCGGCACGGTGACCAAGGTCAAGAAGTAGTCTCGACTACTCCTTTCGTTGGGGTCCAGCCTTCGGGCTGGGCCCCTTCTTTTTGTCGGAATGACCGAGCGCGAGCAAAGTTGAATGGGCGACACGCCCGAGTTGCACAAATGTCGGGGTTGTGAGAGAGTAGTGAAGTTGTATACGCGGCACTTTGTTGTGTCGCTCACTGTCCGGAAGTGATTAGGACGCGGTTTCCCGCATTTACCTAGTCCGCCGACAGACAACATGGCTTACCGCTCACGTGGTTTCCGCGTGTGTCGGTCGGGCTAGTTGATAGAAAAACAGTGGTGCGCAAGCACAAAGTGCTCACGGACAACCTTGTCGGTGAAATGAAAGAAAGAGTGGATCATGGCGGGACAAAAAATCCGCATTCGGTTGAAGTCGTACGACCACGCCGGAATCGACGCCTCGGCGCGAAAGATCGTCGAAACGGTCACCCGTGCGGGTGCGACCGTCGTCGGCCCCGTGCCGCTTCCGACAGAGAAGGACGTCATTGCTGTCATCCGCTCGCCTCACAAGTACAAGGACAGCCGCGAACACTTTGAGAAGCGCACCCACAAGCGTCTTATCGACATCATTGACCCGACTCCGAAGGCGGTCGACTCGCTTATGCGTCTCGACCTCCCCGAAGACGTTTCCATCGAAATCAAGCTTTAAGGACACCCCATGACGAAGGTCAAGAACACGAAGGGTCTTTTGGGCATCAAGCTCGGAATGACTCAGGCCTGGGACGAGAACAACAAGTTTGTTCCCGTCACCGTGGTTGCGGTGAGCCCGAACGTGGTCACCCAGCTTCGCACCGAAGAAATCGACGGTTACGTTGCTGTACAGATCGCTTCTGGAGCAATCGACCCGCGCAAGGTCACCAAGCCTCTTTCAGGCCACTTCGAGAAGGCGGGCGTTACGCCTCGCCGTCACGTCGCCGAAATCCGCACCCCGGATGCTGCGAACTATAACCTCGGACAGGAACTGACCGTAGACATCTTCGCCGCAGGCGAGGGAGTCGACGTCGTCGGAACGTCCAAGGGTAAGGGCTTCGCCGGTGTCATGAAGCGACACAACTTCAAGGGTGTCTCTGCATCGCACGGTTCGCACCGAAACCACCGCAAGCCCGGTTCGATTGGTGCTTCGTCGACCCCGTCGCGCGTCTTCAAAGGCATGCGCATGGCCGGTCGTATGGGTTTCGATCGCGTTACCGTCCTCAATCTTAAAGTTCACGCGGTTGATTCCGAGCGTGGACTCCTCCTCATCAAAGGCGCGGTTCCCGGTCCCGCCGGTCGCCTCGTCTTCGTTCGCAACGCAGTGAAGGGAGCCTAAAGACCATGTCTCAGGTATCCGTCGTTGACGCCGCTGGCAAGAAGACCGGCACAGTAGAGCTTCCCGGCTCGGTGTTCGATGTTGTGGCCAACGTGCCGCTCATCCACCAGGTTGTTGTTGCTCAGCTGGCTGCCGCTCGCCAGGGCACGCACAAGGTCAAGAACCGCGGAGAAGTTTCCGGTTCGGGCCGCAAGCCTTTCAAGCAGAAGGGAACCGGTCGTGCCCGTCAGGGTTCGGTTCGCATGCCCCAGCACCGCGGTGGTGGAATCGTCCACGGGCCGACTCCTCGTGATTACGCGCAGCGCACCCCCAAAAAGATGATTCACCTTGCGTTGCTTGGTGCCATCTCGGATCGCGCACGCGCAGGCCGCGTTCACGTCGTTACCTCGTTTGTTCCCGGTGGCGCTCCCTCGACCAAGACCGCCTCGAAGCTCGTCGCTGACCTGACGACCGGACCCAACGTCCTGATTGTTGTGGCCACGACGGACACGGTGACGGAAAAGAGTGTTCGCAACCTCATCGGTATTCACACGATCACTCCGGGTCAGCTCAACGCGTATGACGTTTTGCACGCGGACGACATTATCTTCACGCAGGCTGCCTACGACACGTTCGTGGCCGCCAAGATCGAGAAAGAGGTCTCCGCAT
>JBIIAK010000104.1:0-3923 GCA_044239945.1 Microbacteriaceae bacterium | reverse complement strand
GTCGGCGGCCAGATTCTGGCCGTCGAAATTTCTGTTCAGGATGCGATGAAGACGTATACGCTCGACAAACAAACTCTGGTACAAGATATCGACCTGTTCAACGCCAACGCCAAAGTACCCGGCTATTTCCCTTCGTCCTCGGATTTCACGCGTGAACGAGACGCTCTTCGGCTTCGGCAAGCCGACTTAGAGAAGTCACGCGGTGCACTCAATGAATTGATTGCACGGTACAACGCTCTCGTTGAAAAGATGGAGGTACTCAATGCCCGCGCGACGAAGCTAAACACGGCGTTGGGCATCGATGCGAGCGCGATGCTGCCGGTGCCAGCCGATCCCTAGGGTTTGAGAGGGAACCAGTTCGCGATCTGAGTGAATTCGCGGGACGTCGGGCTCCACGAGACTGCCGCGTCGGCGTTTTCGCGAACCTGAACAACCGTGGTGGCACCCGCGATAACACTCGACATGCCGGGAACGGCCAAGAGCCAACCGATTGTTGCTTCCAGCATGGTGATGCGACGTTCCTCGCAGAACCTTGCAAACTTGTCCATCGCGTCCCACGGCGCATCGGCAAGCAAATGTTGTCGGGTTTGCATGATTCGCGAATTTTCTGGACCGCCGTCCTTGGTGAACTTTCCCGTGAACAGGCCATTGTGGAGGGGAAACCACGGAAGAAAGCCGAGTCCCATTGCATGAGCAGCCGGGAGGATGTCATTCTCGGCATCCCGCGACAGCAGGTTGTATTCGTTCTGCGCAGAGACGAACGTTGTCAACCCGAGGCGCTTGGCGACTGATTGCGCTCGGCGAGCTTGTACGGCCGTGTAGTTGCTGTGTCCAATGTGTCGAACCTTGCCCTCGTCGATTAACTCGTTGAGCGCCTCGAGCGTCTCTTCAATCGGCACACGCGGGTCTGGGGTGTGATGCTGATACAGGTCAATGAAATCTGTCTGCAGGCGCTCGAGAGACTGGTCGATTGATGCACGAATGTAGGCACGTGAACCCCCTGGACCCAGGTGGGCGAGTGGGCTTTCGTATTCCGTGTGTCCGAACTTCGTTGCGATCACCATTCGTTCGCGGGCCTGTGCAACGACCGGACCCATGAGCCGCTCGGAAAGGCCGAATTCGGAACCGTAGATGTCAGCCGTGTCAAAAAAATTGATGCCCGACTCAATCGCGGCTGCCAGAACGTCAGCCGTTCCCTCTGCGGTGAAGGTCGGAGTATCGACGCGTCCGAAGTTGTTACAACCCAAACCGACCGCCGAGACAAGGAGGCCGGAATTACCGAGGTATCGGATGGGAATGTCCATAAGGACATGATTCCCCAGGTTGGAATATCGCCACATTACTAAGAGATTATAAAAATTTTTGTGTGTTAGCAACCCATAAACTACTGTTTAATCATGAATAATTTTGATGCCATCGTCCGCATAGACAGCCCAGTCGGTCGCCTCGAGATTATCGCGCTCGGCGACTCGATTGTCGGGCTCGCCATAGAACGCAACGGTAAATTACCCCACGACTCAACGCCCGAAAAAACGAATCCGGTTCTTGTGACGGCAACTCGGCAATTGGGCGAGTACTTCGCGGGGAAGCGTCGTGCATTTAGCGTTCCCGTATCTCTTGCCGGCACTCCGTTTCAGAAATCAGTGTGGGATTCATTGGAAGCGATCCCGTTTGGTGCCGCTCAATCGTATGGTGAGGTTGGAATGACGACCGGACGAGCGTCGGCGGGTCGGGCCGTTGGTGGTGCAGTCGGAGCGAACCCCGTTCCGATTATCGTCCCGTGCCATCGCGTGCTCGCAAGCGACCGCCGAATCACGGGGTATTCCGGGGGAAACGGCATCCCCACGAAAGTGTGGCTGTTAGACCACGAGGGCATCGCTCACCGATGACCGCGCTGCGAGTCGGGACGGACGGCCTCGCCCGATGCTGGTGGTGCGGTGACGACCCGCTGTATGTCGAGTACCACGACACCGAATGGGGAGTTCCCGTCCGCGGCGACCGCGAGATGTTTGAGCGCCTCGTGCTCGAAGCGTTCCAGTCCGGCCTGTCGTGGATCACCATTCTGCGGCGCCGCGAGGGGTTCCGCGCAGCGTTTGCGAACTTTGACCCACATGTCATCGCGGGATTCGGACCTGCAGATAGGGCACGCCTCATGGCGGACCCCGGAATCATCCGCAACAACGCCAAGATCGACGCCACAATCCACAATGCGGTGATTGTTGCAACCATGATGGACTCGGAACCCGGTGCGTTGGACGAACTCATTTGGTCACACGCCCCGACCGAACCTCATTCAGCGATTCGCGAAATCGCCGACATACCTGCGTTCACTCCAGAGTCAATCGCCCTCGCGACAGCGCTCAAGAAGCGCGGGCTGAAGTTCGTCGGCCCAACTACGGCATACGCGCACATGCAGGCGGTCGGCGTTGTGAACGACCATGTTGATGGCTGCGCGTCCAAGGAATAGAGCCGTCCCCTAAAATTCGCGGACCCCGCTTAGGCGGTCTTCTGCTTTCGTTTTGCAAGGACGAGCCATACGACCATCCCGACGAGAACTGCTCCAACAGCACCAGCGATGTAGAGAACCGTGTTGTCCGACGGCACCTCGACGATGATGGAAACATCTGTGCCGCTGGCCGTCAAGTTGTTGACGATTACCGTAGCGGGGTCCTCGTCGTCGATTTCAACTCCTTTGCCCTCGACGCTGACTACGTTGTTCGCGAAGTGAAGTGTAGTGTCCATCTTCAGCCCCATACCCGCCGCTATGTCGAGTGACGAAGAATCGCCAGTCGAGTCATCCGGCATCGACCCCGTCACTGTCAGCGTTCCACCCGTGACAACTGTTTTTCCATTGGTAAGACCAAGCAACTGATCAACCGTGGCAGTCTCGTCGAATTGGGCGCTATCAAACACACATTCGGCCGAGTAATAGTCGGTCGAATCGACGTTCTTCTCGGCGTAGGTACAGGCGTCAAAAAACGCTCCTGCTGCAGGTCCTTCCTCAGAGGATTCATCAAGCATGTCCTCGAAACCTTTGAGCCCGCCAGCGCTCGAGTCGTCGCTCATTGCCGCAAGTCCATCAAACGTCTCTTTCGCCATCGACATCTCGAGGCTTCCGCCCGTGATTAGTCCGGTCGCATCTACGTCAGCAACGATGTGAAGTTCGTAGCAACCTGTGGTGAGGAGGGCCGCTGCGGCGATCGCTGTTCCCGCAAGTGTTCGTCGAAAGATGTTCATGTGCTGAGCCTAGACGGCAAGGGTGATGGAATCGAGCGTATGCCGTAAATCGATTCCGACTGAGTTGGACCAGTTCACGAGGTCTTCTGGGGTCGCGAGGTCGGGCGAGTCGGCAACAAACGCAGCAACTAGCTCACCTTTGTGAATCTTGTTGAAGTGGTTGAGCGCTTTACCCCCATTCGACGAGACCACGTCGAGGGAGGCGGACGGGATGTCCGCCGGAATCGGCGCGAGTTCCCGATAGCCGGCTGACCGGCAGTCGAGTATCCAATCGCCTGCGGCCATTTCGCCGAGCGCGTCGCCAACTTGCGCACCCCAATATTCCTTCAGAGCACGCCCGGCAACCTTCGTGTCATAGGACAGCCGATAAACAGGAATCTGGTCAGCTGACGAGATTATTCCGAATAGCGCTGAGTGAATATACACATGAGTCGCCGCCCAGTCGCGCTGCTCGGTCGTCCACATAGAGACATTCGTCGCGGAATACAGCACCCCGGTGTAGCGGTTGATTGCCGGCATGAGTTCTGCGTCCCGAAAGACATTATTTGCCAATTCGTCGATGGATTTGGGTCCCAGTTTGAGGGCCTTCGCCGCGGCCTCCGGTGAATCACGACACCAGGACTCCACAGCAGACATGAGGTCGGCTCGCGCTGAGTCTTGGCTGGAAAAGCTGAGGGTGGGAAAAC
>JBIIAK010000103.1:0-4012 GCA_044239945.1 Microbacteriaceae bacterium | reverse complement strand
CCGAGAGAATGACGGCGACCTCGTCGTACCCGTCCCGCGATGCGGTGAATGTGCCCGCGGTGCATTCCCACACACCCGTTTCTGCCAGTCCGTCCTCGGACTTCCACATGGCGGCGCTGGATTCGACTTGCCCGTCAATACTCGTCGGTTTCGGAGCGTGCGGCGGTAGCGGCATCGCATTCGCATCAGGGGCATGAATGGTGGGAACGGCGTTCATGGGCTCTCCTCGAGTGAGTCTCTAGTCCTAACAGTTCTATGACCCTACACAGCGTAAGCGGTGGGTACCAGAACCCTCGCCCTAGACTGGCACTCCTATGCACGTTCTTCTTTTTTGCGAACAACATCCCTTTACGCTCGGGGGTGCCCAGGTGTCAATGAACCTGCAAGCCGAGTTCCTCGAGCGAGCCGGACACGTGGTCACGTTCGTGTCACCCGCCCTTCGAACCGGTCCCGTCGACGACGAGCGCTTCATTGACCTCCCGTCATTTGCAATTCCAAGTGTGCGGGAGTACACCTGGATTTGGCCCAGCCAACGTCACTTAGCCCAGGTTGAACGGGCTTTGCGGGCCCGACCCGCGGTGGACGTGGTGCATGTTCAATCCGATTTCTGGGGAGCGGCACTGGGATACAGATTTGGGCGGGAACGCGACCTTCCGATCGTGCACACCATGCATCACCGACTCGATGTCGGTGTTGATCGTTCCATTCCGTTCCCTGGGCTCTTATACGCGCTGCTGGGGCGTTGGCAGAAATGGTCGCTTGGGGACGATGCGGTTGCGCGACCGCGCAACGCGTTTGATTATTTGGCGGGTTATGCCCATCACAGTGATGTGGTGACGGCGCCATCGGAACATTTCGCGCGGCTTCTGGCTAAGCGGGACGTCGTGTCACGTCGACACCCCGAAATCGCGGTCATTCCGACGGGCGTCAGTGACGATGTGTTGGAAAGGGTTGCGGGGCTTTCTCGAAATCCCCGCAACGTGACCCGTGTCGCGTGGGTTGGGCGTTTTTCGCCCGAGAAACGCCTTCTCGAATTTCTCGAAGGGGTAGCCGAGTGTCCCGAACCGGTCGAAGTCGTGATCGTGGGCGACGGGAGTCTTGCATCCAAAGCAAAAGCCCTCGCGACACCCAACGTCAGATTTGTCGGTGCGGTTTCGTATGATCGCGCGATCGAACTGATTGCCGACGCCGACATACTCGTGCAAACCTCACACGATTTCGAGACACAGGGCATGACCGTGACCGAGGCGTTGTCGATGGGTACGCATGTTGTCCTCGTCGATTCGGCGGTCGCGGACGGACTTCCCAAAAGTTTGGTCACCGTTGCCGCCGATCTGACCCCGAAAGCGTTGGGGGACGCACTCGCTCAGGCCGTTCGGACTGTCGAGTCCACGAAACGTCAGCGGGATTTAGGTAACCTCACAGAGTTTCGCCAATCCCACCGCACCGCCCAAATGATCACGCAGTATCGACGTGCCATCGCGCGGTGAGTCTGCCGAATTCCGTCACCGCATTTCGGCAGAATGAAAGCATGACCGAGTCCGACGAGAAGTTTGCCCTGTTTCACTCGAGGCGAGAGATGCAGGTTGCGGAACCTTTCGGGAGCCTAGCCTTGGTGCTCACCCAGTGGTTGGATTCTGAACAGGCGGTGTGGGGCGTGCCCGGGAGGTGGGCGCCGCGCACGGACGGCGAACGAGGTCTCGTGTTGACGGCCCGCCCCGAAGACCAGATCATTGTCAATGGAGAACTCGTGAACGGCTCGGTGACGCTCAACGGGCCTGGCGAGACGGCTCCTTCCATTACGTTGTCGGACACACGCTGTGCGACCGTGATCGCAGAAGAAGGACTGTGTGGGCTGCGCGTGTGGGACTCCAAGAGCGAGTCCATCGAAAACTTTGGTGGGATTGATACTTTTCCTTACAACCCGGACTGGGTCGTGAAGGGCAAATGGAAGCCGAACCCGACCGGCACCACGATGGATGTCGAAAAAAAATTGGGCGTGGCCAAGACCGAAGTGATTCCGGGCGAAATTGAATTCAACCACGAGGGGCACACGGTTTCATTGGCCACGATCGGGACGGGCAAAGCGCTGCAGATTGTGTTCGCTGATGTGACAAACGGATCCGAAACCTATTCAGTTGGTCGGTTTCTTTTTGTGGTTCCGAACATTGATGGAACGGTCACGATGGACTTCAACTATGCGGTGTTGCCGCCCTGCGCGTTTTCCTATAACTTCAATTGCCCGATACCGCCGAAACAGAACCGACTGCCTTTCGCCGTGAGAGCGGGCGAAAGAAACGTCCTTGCGAGCGACGGGTCTCTTCTGCACAGCTAGTCCAATTGACGGATTTGTCGATTGGACTTTTTCTCGAGTCGCGCGCATACTTAAGGCTCCATCCGTGGTGCCGTTCGAGGGGAAGTCGTGCGGCATGAGGAGGATGGATGAACGACGCATACGGTGTGATTCATATTCACTCGTGCCCTGTTGCGCTCGCACCGCACGTCGCCTGGACGCTCGGACACATTCTGGGGTCAGAAGCGTCCGTCGAATGGATCGATCAGCCGTGCGAGGAGGCGAGTGTTTGCGCGACAATTGCCTGGTCGGGTCCTAGTGGTTCCGCCGCTCGATTTGCTTCTGCGCTGAGGGGTTGGGACCGCACCCGATTTGAGGTCTGGGAAGCTACCGCAACCGATCGAGATGGGGTTCGGTATGTGCACACACCGAGCCTCGGCATCTTTTTTACCGTGACGGATGCAGCGGGAAATGCGATGGTTGGAGAAGACCGGATTCGCTACGCGATAGACATGGCTAACGGCGATGCGACCGAGCTGGAAGACGAATTGTCGCACGCTCTCGGCACGGCCTGGGACGATGAATTAGAACCGTTTCGCCACAGCGTGGACAAAAAGACGTCATTAAAGCTCGAGGCGCGCGTTGGAGTTAGACCGATCTAACGACGATGACAGCGTTGTGGCCACCAAAACCAAACGAGTTACTGATGGCAATGATCGAGTCCGGCAGTGCGCGAGGTTCAATGACGACATCAAGCGGAATGGCCTCGTCCTGATTGTCGAGGTTTAGCGTCGGCGCCGCGATCTTTTCATGCACAGACAACACCGTGAAAATCGCCTCCAGCGCACCGGTTCCACCGAGGAGGTGTCCGGTAGCCGATTTGGTTGCTGAGACCGGAATCTCCGTGATGCGGTCGCCGAATACCTTATGCAGGGCGGTGTATTCCGCGATATCGCCAACCGGTGTCGACGTTGCGTGAGCATTGATGTAATTGACATCGGCGGGGGTCACACCGGCATCCGTGAGTGCGTCGAGAACCGCTCGTGCCGCTCCATTACCCTCTGGGTCTGGTGCCGTGATGTGGTGTGCGTCAGAGGACACTGATCCTCCGGCAATCTCGGCATAAATCTTTGCACCGCGGGCTTCGGCATGTTCCTTGGTTTCCAGAATCAAGACGGCAGCGCCTTCGCCGAGCACGAAACCGTCGCGATCCTTGTCGTATGGTCGTGACGCGCTCACCGGGTCATCATTCCGTGTCGAAAGCGCGTGCATTGCAGCGAACGCAGCTATGGGAAGTGGGTGGATGACTGATTCGGTTCCACCGCAAATCACGACATCGGCGATACCAGCCCGAAGGTGGTCGACGGCGTTTGAAATCGACTCGGTGCCAGAAGCACAGGCTGAGACACAGGTTCGGGCGCCACCTCGCGTTTCCAAGTCCATCGAAATCGCAGCAGCCGCAGCGTTCGGCATCAGCATGGGAATAGTCATCGGAAGAACTCGACGCGGACCCTTTTCCTTGAGGACGTCCCACGCGTCAAGAAGAGTGTTGAGGCCACCAATCCCGGTCGCAAAATCGACGAGTACGCGTTCTTTCGGGTCGCTCGGTGCACCCGCATCGGCCCACGCTTCTCGAGCGGCAATCACGGCGAGTTGCGCGGAGGGATCCAAGCGTTTGATTTCGATGCGCTCGAGAACGTCAGACGCAGGGACCTTCAC
>JBIIAK010000102.1:0-4047 GCA_044239945.1 Microbacteriaceae bacterium | reverse complement strand
GTCGATCTCAAGGACGCCGTCGAGATGCCTGACGACCGCGTTGTCTTCATGTCGACCGGGTCACAGGGCGAGCCAATGGCCGTTTTGTCGCGAATGGCAAACCAGGAACACCAGATTGAGGTCGGAAAGGGTGACACCGTCATCCTCGCGTCGTCGTTGATTCCCGGAAACGAGAACGCGGTCTATCGCGTTATCAACGGGCTCATCGCTCTCGGGGCGAACGTCGTGCACAAAGGCACGGCCAAGGTTCACGTTTCGGGGCACGCCGCCGCCGGCGAACTCTTGTATTGCTACAACATCGTCAAACCCAAGAACGTTTTCCCGATTCACGGCGAGGTGCGTCACTTACACGCAAACGTCGCCCTCGCGATCGAGACGGGCGTTCCGGTTCAGAACACTCTGATTCCCGAGAACGGCACTGTCGTCGACCTAAAGGACGGCCGAATGAACATCGCCGGCCAGCACGACATCGGTTTCGTGTACGTCGACGGCTCGAGTGTCGGCGAAATCACCGATGCCGACCTCAAAGACCGCCGAATCCTCGCGGAAGAGGGCTTCATCTCGATATTCGTCGCAATCGACCCCCGAACGGGTGCCGTCGTCGTCGGACCCGAGATTCACGCGCGCGGCTTCGCCGAAGACGAATCCGTCTTTGACGACGTCAAACCACAAATCGTCAGGGCGCTCGCCGAGGCGGCGACCTCGGGAGTAAACGACGCCGGACAGTTCCAACAGGTCGTTCGCCGTGTCGTCGGCCGCTGGGTCAACACCCAGCACCGTCGACGCCCAATGATTGTTCCGATTGTGATCGAGGCGTAACCATGATTCTTGCTGCCGGCGCGTCCGAGTCGACCAGTGTCGCTTTGGCCGAAATCGGCATCATGCTTCTCGCGCTGGGAATCCTCGCCTATGTTGCCGTCCGGCTCACGATTTCCGTCGTTCCGATGTATCTGGGGGTCGGCTTGGCGTTGGGCAACGGCGGAATCGCCCCTCTGAACTTCAGTGAGGACTTCCTCGCCATCGGCGCTCAACTGGGCGCAATACTGCTGTTGCTCATGTTGGGTCTTGAACACTCGGGGCCGAATCTGGTCGAAGGTTTCCGTGAACGGAAATCAACTGGGCTCATCGATATCGCGGTCAACGGAATTCCCGGGGCAGTCGCCGGGCTGCTATTAGGTTGGGGGCTCGTCGGTGCCCTGGCGCTTGGCGGAATCACGTATGTCAGTTCGTCGGGTATCGCCGCTCAGATGATGCGGGAATTCGGGTGGAACCGATCTGAGGTGTCACGTCGGGTCACCACAGTTCTCGTAATCGAAGACCTCGCCCTCGCGCCCTATTTGCCCCTCATGGCCACTCTCATCGCCGGACTCGGAGTTCTCGCAGGGGTCATCTCGGTCGGGGTTGCTCTCGTCGTAACAGCCGTTGCGCTAGTTATCTCGTTCAAGGGTCAAGACGCCTTCGGTCGAATCCTCAACACGAGTTCGCAAGGGGCTCTGCTGCTCACGGTGTTCGGAATCGCTCTCGCCGTCGCGGGATTTTCGGAAATGGTCGGATTCTCGTCCGCGGTCGCTGCCTTCCTCGTCGGACTCATTTTGACGGGTGAAGTAGCCGAGGCCGTGCGCCGCCGACTGTCACCGCTGCGCGACCTTTTCGCGGCCATCTTTTTCGTCTTCTTCGGTCTTGGTGTGAACCCAGCCGACATCCTGCCCGTCCTTCCGCTTGCCGTGACGCTCGCCGCCCTCGGCATGGCAGGAAAGCTGTTTGTGGGGTGGTTCATCGCGAGGGGGATGTCCGATCCGCTCGCGTGGAAACGCGCCGGCGCGTTCCTCGTCCCGCGGGGCGAGTTTTCCATCCTCATCGCGGCCCTAGCCGCCAGCACTGTTTTCGGGCCATATCTGCAGGCCCTGACGATGGCGTACGTGTTGATTACCTCGATCGCGGCCTCGTTGCTGTTGCGATTCTTCCGAAGCGACCTCGAACGACAGTGAACCCGATTCGCGACGTCATTGATCGGGCAACGTCAAACCCGGAGGCAAACGCGATTCAAGGCGCGAAAGGCGAGTTCTCGAATTCCGTCTTTGTCGACACCGTGGCCCGCATCGCAGCGAAACTTCGAGCAGACGGAGTTCGCCCTGGTTCTGTCGTAGGGCTGCGAATGGACCCGTTCCTCAATACGGTGTTCCTCGCAGCGCTGATGCACGAGGGCGCCGTGTCGTTCATCGCTCGCGGCAACCTCGTCGAGGAACACTCCTCGTCAATCGACGCCCTGTATTCCGATGACGCGGTTTTTGCGGCTCGAGTGACCGGCGGAGTCCATGTCTCGCCGCAGTGGCTCGAGGGTGCGGCCCGAATCAACCCGCGAATCGAACCGAACGATTTCACCGATGACGAGTCACTCGTGCACCTCGTGTTTTCGAGTGGCACGACGGGAACGCCGAAAGGAGTGCCGTTCAGTTTGCGCGACCTCAGAATGCGCACTGCCGCGGCCCGCGAAAACTGGATTCCGCACTTGCCTTTCCTGTCGGAATTGGGTCTCGACACGGTGTCAGGAATGCAAACCTATTTTTGGAGCCTGTTCGCGGGGGAAACCTATTTGTTACCCGGCACCGCCGACGATGATGTGGCTCTCATCGAGCGCGCACAGGTTCAGTCAATCAAGACCTCCCCGGCGAAGCTCAAAGATCTAGTCGCAGCGGTCCGTGCCAAACAGGCGGACGTTTCGAGTGTGAAAACCGTCGAGGTCGCGGGCAGTCTGTTGAGCCCTCAATTGGCGGCGGCGTTCGCGCAGGTGTTTGACGCGGAACTTGTCTATCTGTACGGTTCGACCGAGGCGGGAACAATCACGCGCGCGGTCTACGACCCGACCGATTTGCAACGGGTCGGGCGTGTGGTTCCAACAGCACGAGTCGAAATCGTCGACGAGAACGATGTTCCGAATCCAACTGGTGAGACAGGCGTGGTGCGGTTGCAGTCGGATTACCAGGCAACCCGATACTGGCCGCCTACGGCATCACCGACCGCGTTTCGAGACGGCTGGTTTTATCCGGGGGACTCTGGTTACCTCGACACTGACGGAACGCTGGTGATCACTGGCCGAACTGACGAACTCATCAACGCCTCCGGGTTGAAAATCAACCCAGCGTGGGTGGAGTCCCACCTCGGGGTCTACCGCGGTATCTCGGATTTCGCCTGTTTCGCCCTCAGGTCCAACGACGGAACGAGCGAATTGGCGTTGGCTTTTGTCGCACAGAATGACATCAATGTCGACCGTTTAATCACGTTCCTTCGCGACCATCTCGGCGACAACGCACCGCGCCACGTT
Source organism: Microbacteriaceae bacterium (assembly GCA_044239945.1). Classification (GTDB taxonomy): domain Bacteria; phylum Actinomycetota; class Actinomycetes; order Actinomycetales; family Microbacteriaceae; genus MWH-TA3. The sequence goes on along the minus strand of JBIIAK010000102.1, from coordinate 725 downwards.
TTTCGAATTGCGGAAATCCCTCGAAACGCTCTGGGAAAAGTGGCTAGGCTAGATTTGGCTAATCGAATTATCGTAGCCAGTCAAGAAAGGTCCCCTTCGTGAAAAAATCTGTAGCGCTGAGGATTAGCGGATTTACCGCACTCGTCTCGACGAGCATGCTTGGGTCGGTGACAGCCGCCAATGCGGCCAATGTCGACGGCTGCGGCCTCGAGCCTGACGGTGGAACTCTTGAGAGAAACGCAGGAATCTGTGAACTCACCTTCGATTCGGCAGGCAGTCATGCTTGGATACTTCCTGCGGGAATCGCTGGCCTCCACGTTGTTCTTGTTGGCGCTGGAGGCGGTGCCGCTTACGTTCAGCCCAACACTGGGTATTCCGGCGCAGGTGGCGACGTAGAGTTCGTAGACCTCACAGCTTTTCTGCCTAACGGCACCGCAGAGGTGATGGTCGGTGAGGGTGGAGAATCAGGAACACCAAATGGGTATGACGGTCAACTCACGTACCTAAGAATGAACGGCGGGTCCACTCTTAACGTGGATGGCGGTATTGCCGGAGATACCTCGGGTTGGGGCTGGGGATTCTGCGACGGCGGCTACTACGGCTACTTCGGCGAGAACATTGGAGCTGGTGTTGCGGATCCTGCGCCGTCTGGCGGTGCATGCGTCGGTGGCGGACCGGGTATCGTCCCCGATACGGATTCGGACGCACCCGCAATTTTCGATGGT
>JBIIAK010000010.1:0-13564 GCA_044239945.1 Microbacteriaceae bacterium | reverse complement strand
AACCCTACCTTTGCCGCTGCTAGCGTGTTGGGCGTGCCCCTTCCCCGAATCGATTCCGAACGCGGCCGAGCGGCTATATCGTCGGTTCGTGGCGGAACAGCCGATCGTGATGTGACGGCGGTCGCTGTCAGGTTCATCCTGCAAGAATTCGCACGAATCGCTCCGGGCAAATCTGTTGAGGTGCGAGTACCTCCGCACGGTGCGGTCCAGATTGTCGAGGGACTCGGGCATACACGAGGGACACCCCCAAACGTCATCGAGCTTGACGTGGGCACGCTCGTGGCGCTCGCGGTAGGCGACGAGTCGTGGCAGGCCGCCGTGGCCCGCGGTGCCGTCCGAGCGTCGGGAACCCGCGCGACACTAGTTGAGCTCCTGCCTCTCGCTGTTCTGGAAGAATAGCGACATGGCCAAAACCGACGTCACCATCCGCCGCGCCCCGCGGATCTGGTCGTTCATGATGACCGGGGCAATCGTAGGAATAATTGTCGCCGCCATCATCACGGTGGCGTCGCCGGTCGACCCAGCCGTGGGTGTCTTGCCGACGTTTGGTTTCTTCGCAATCTTCGGATTTGCCATCGGCCTCATTCTCGGCGGATTAGTCGGAGTATTCCTCGATCGGTTCACGAAAACGTCACGGGGGGTCGCCGAAATCACCGAAACCAAGGAACGCGTGCCGAAAGCTCGTAAACCGCGAGATTAAGACGACTGGTTTTCTTCGACCCATCGCAAATATTCGGGTGTGACGCTTCCCGTCACGTATTCGCCCGAGAAGCAGGACATTTCTAGTGCCGACACGGCGCTGCCCTCGAGAATCGCACTCTGCATATCGGCGACCTCTTGATAGATGAGGTGGTCGGCACCAATCTCGCTGGAAATTTCGGGAATCTTGCGACCAGCGGCAATAAGCTCGGCCCGGCTTGGCATGTTGATTCCGTAAACGTGGGGGAAACGCACAGGGGGGGCGGCCGACGTGAACGTCACCGAGTTTGCTCCGGCGTTTCGGGCCATGTCGACGATCTCGCGCGAAGTTGTACCGCGAACGATTGAGTCGTCGACAATCAGGACGTTCTTGCCCTTGAACTCAGAGGGCATCGCGTTGAGCTTTTGCTTGACACCCTTTCGGCGTTCTTCTTGCCCGGGCATGATGAAGGTCCGGCCGACATATCGGTTTTTGTAGAAACCTTCGCGATACTCGATTCCGAGCTTTCGTGCCACCTGCAGTGCGGCTGGGCGCGACGAGTCCGGAATCGGCATGACGACGTCGATATCGCCAGCTGGTGCCCACTTTGCGATGGTGTCCGCAAGGCGGTCGCCAAGTCGTAGCCGCGCTTCATAAACCGAAATGCCATTCATGACCGAGTCAGGACGCGCAAGGTATACGTACTCGAACGAACACGGGATCAGCACAGGGTGTTTGGCGCACTGTCGCGACACCATTTCGCCGTCCTGCGAGATGAAGAGAGCCTCGCCGGGCTCGACGTCTCGAACGATCTCGTAGCCGCCGGCTTCGAGGACGAGAGATTCGCTTGCGACGGCCCACTCTGCTCCGACGAGACCGGCGTTTCGACGGCCAAGAATCAACGGGCGAATGCCGAATGGGTCGCGAAATGCGAGTAGTCCGTGGCCGGCAATGAGTGCGATTGCAGCATACGAACCCTCGACACGCTCGTGTAGCCGAGCGACCGCATCAAACACATTGTCGGGCGAGAACTTTTCAATCGTCGTTGCGGCCTGCAGTTCGTGCGCGAGCACGTTCACGAGAAGTTCGGTGTCAGAGTTTGTGTTGAGGTGTCGACGGTCATCCTCGTTGAGTTGGGTGGTCAATTCCCGCGTGTTTGTCAGATTCCCGTTGTGAACAAGGATGATTCCGTAAGGGGCGTTGACGAAAAACGGCTGAGCTTCCGATTCGCGGTTCGCGTTGCCGCGGGTCGCATAGCGAACGTGACCTAGCCCAATGTTTCCCAGCAGACCTCGCATGTCTCGGGTGCGGAAGGCTTCTCGAACCTGCCCCTTCGCTTTCGCCATGTGGAGCGTCTTGTCCTCGCAGGTGGCAATACCGGTGGAATCCTGCCCGCGGTGTTGTAGCAGCGCTAGGGCGTCATAGACCTGCTGATTGACGGCCGTTGATGAGACGATTCCGACGATGCCGCACATGTCGAGAGGATCTCCTTTGGCTGAGTGTCGATGCCCATCGGCTTCTGGTCAATACTCTCACATCCAGCAGACGACGAGGCCGATAGAATTGCCCAATGACGGCGCCCAATTCGTATTCCGCCGCTGGTGTCGACACCGAAGCAGCAGACAAGGCTGTCGCACTCATGAAGGCGGCTGTCTCGTCGACGCACGGACCCGATATCCTCGGGGGCGTTGGCGGTTTTGCCGGGCTCATGGATGTGTCATTCCTCAAAGACTTCCGCCAGCCGATTCTCGCCACGTCGACCGACGGCGTAGGCACCAAGGTCGCCATTGCCCAAGCGCTTGACGTTCACCACACCATCGGCCACGACCTTGTCGGCATGGTTGTCGACGACATCGTTGTCGTTGGAGCGAAGCCACTGTTCATGACCGACTACATCGCGTGCGGCAAAGTCGTCCCAGAACGAATCGCCGACATCGTGCGCGGAATCGCCGAGGCATGTGCCCTCACGGGAACAGCACTCGTCGGCGGTGAAACGGCCGAACACCCCGGACTTTTGGGCGAACACGATTACGACGTCGCCGGTGCGGCTGTCGGAGTTGTCGAAGCGGACGAAAGGTTAGGTGCCGAACGCGTGCAGCCCGGCGATGTCGTCATCGCAATGGCATCGAGCGGTATTCATTCGAACGGGTATTCGCTCGTTCGCCACATCGTTGCGAACCGCAAGCTCGCCTTTGATTCGACCGTTCCTGAGTTTGATCGCGTCCTCGGTCTGGAATTGCTCGAACCGACTCGCCTGTACACGACAACTCTGTTGGACTCGCTCGCCGAGCACCCCAGCGCGATTCATGCGCTGAGTCATGTCACGGGTGGCGGAATCGCCGCCAATCTTGCGCGCGTGTTGCCTACCAGCGTGTGGGTTGACCTCGATCGCTCGACCTGGAGCCCGCCTGGCGTCTTCCGAGTTCTTGCGGATTGGGCAGGGGATTCACTCGAATCGACCGAAGGCACCTGGAATCTAGGCATCGGAATGCTCGCTGTCGTGTCGCACGAATCGGCGAGCACGCTGACCCGCGAATGGACCGCTGCGGGAATCGATTCCTGGGTGGTCGGTCACGTCTCGGACCGCGAACACTCGTTGGACGGGTATGTCACCGGAGCTAAGGGAGTCGACGGCGGGGCCGTGCGACTGGTCGGCACTTACGCCGACTGAACCTCATCGCTTTCATCAGTTTCATCGCCTGCGCCTGCTTCTGTGCTGGTCGAATCTGGTGACGCATACTCTGGCCACTTCGCCAGATCCTCATCGAGACGCGGGTTTACCCCCAGTTCCGACTCGAGCTTGGTTAGGTCGGTGTCGGGACTGAAGTATTTCAGTTCGCGCGCAACCTTGGTGTGCTTCGCTTTTTGACGGCCGCGGCCCATAGTGGACCCCTTTCCCTCACACTTTTCGCCTCACCGGCGATCGTCGTGTCCGGGGCGTCAGACGTTCAGAATATCACGACCCGAGCAGCACGATGGCAGAGATATACCCAAGCCCTGCCGCAACAATCCCAACGACCACATGGGATGCCACGATGATCGAGCCGGTTCGGATTTCACGACGTTCGATGTGTTGTGCTGCAGTGACGGTGAGCGTCGAAAAGGTGGTGAGCCCTGCCGCGAAAGCGAGGATGAGTGACGCCATCGTCCAGTCGAGCGCGTTCACCGCGAACGCGCCGGCGGCGGCGCCGACCGCAAGGCTTCCCACTCCGTTCACCGCGAACAGTCCCCATGACCACACCCCCGGACGAATGATGGCCATCACACCGAACCGAGCTAGTGCGCCACATCCGCCCGCCACGATTTGCGCGATAACCCACCAAATGTCAATCATGTCGCAGCCGACCGACGTGCACCGAGCCGCAATCCGGCAATAGCAAACACGAGACCCATAATGATGGATCCGACAGCGTACGTTCCCATCACAACGAGGGGTCCGACACCATGGCGAACAATTGGTACTGCGACGTCGAGCGAGATTGCGGACAGGGTAGTAAAGGCGCCGAGAAATCCCGTCGTGACACCAAGGCGCATCCAGGCGGGCACAGAAGGCATGCCGCGAGCAACGATGTACCCAAGTGCGAATGAACCGATGAGATTGATGACGAGGGTCGGATACGGCCACCAGTAGTCGTCAATTTGACCCGCAACAAGTGTGATGACAACGCGAGCCGCACTCCCTAAAAGTCCGCCGACAAATACGGCCAACACCGACTTCAGTGACGTGTGCACAACCGCCAGCGTACTCGTGTCGGTACACGATAATTTGGCGGTTAGGCTTGCGATACGACGCCAAAGGAGTGCCCGTGTCCCTAGTTCCGCTCTTCAGCCACGATGACCATCGTGGCGAAGTCGTTGAACGCTGGGGCAAGAAGGTTTGGAGCCAGTCGTCGTCGTGGTGGAAGCATCTTGATGCGATTGGCCGCGACGCGTTCCTTGCCGAAGGCGTCGCACTCAGGGCCGAATACTTAGCGGCTAAGGCTGCCCGATTGCCCGTTACCGCCGACACTGTCGTCGCTCTCGTCCTCCGACACCGAGTCTGGATCACCCAGGGTTGGGGAGGCGTTGAGCCCACCGCCGAGCAATTCATTGGCCTTGGAAACATGTATGTCGCAGACGAGCGCTTTGCCCGTCACTATGGAGGAGTCGACGGTGCGAGCTATGTTCGCGACGCGATTATCGCGTGGGTGGGCGCAACGCCACAGACTTCGGATGCTTCCGACGGACGTAGCCGTGCAACCAAAGGAACAACGTCGTGAACCGTCTCGCCATTTTCAGCCTCAGGAACCGAGCGCTCATCGCCCTGGTCACGGTTGTTGTTGCGATTTTTGGTGGCATCGCGATGTCGCTTCTCAAACTCGAGCTGATTCCCTCGATTACGTTTCCGCAACTCGTCGTCGTCACGAACTACCCAGGCGCATCTCCGATCATCGTCGAGAAGGAAGTTTCGACCCCGATTGAGACGGCGATTCAGGGCGTCAACGGGCTCGAATCAACGACCGCCACGTCCCAGAACGGCCTGTCGCAGGTCACGGCGGCGTTTGCTTACGGTACGAGCCTTGAATCAGCCGAACAAAAGGTTCAATTGGCGATCAACCGAATTTCGAACCTACTTCCGGCTGGAATCGAGCCGCAGGTTATCGCAGGCTCTTTCTCGGACATCCCCGTGCTCCAAATGGCGGTGACCAGCGACCTCGCCCCTGATCAACTGAACCAAGCGTTGAAAGACATCGCGGTTAAAGAACTGACAAAGCTGGACGGCGTTCGAGACGCCGCCGTGTTTGGCGCTAACGGTGAACACATCGCAATCATTCCCAACGATAAAGAGTTGGCGGATCTGGACTTGACGACCACCGATATCCAGACCGCTCTGCAGTCGGCCGGAATTCGAATCGGTGCGGGTAGCGTCATGTCAGGAAAAGGTGAACTGTCGATTGTGTCGGGAACGCCACTCGCAAGCCTTCGAGACATTCGCTCGGTCCCCGTCACGATTCCGTACACGCCGCCGGCGGTCGTCGTTCCGACCGCGCCGACCGCGCCGGATTTTCCGACTATCACGGCCAGTCCTCGAACCAGCGGTACCTGGAGTTTGGACGAATTGAACGGTGGTGAGTGCATCGAGCCCTACCCCACCGCCAGCGAGGGTGAATACACGGTCGTTGCATGTGACACCGCACACTCGGCGCAACTTGTTCGCGTCGGCGACCTGCGCACTGATGCGGGAATCCCGATTTACCCCGGAGAAGACGATGACGGGAATGACATTTCGGGATTCGTCGCGATGGGCGAGTGTTTTGCATCGGGAATCATCTCATCGACTGCAAAAGCAACCTACCCGTTGCTGACCACAGCGCCCATGGCGACGATTGACTTTTTCTACCCGAGGAGCCAAACCCAATGGAACCAGGGCAATACTTTCTATTACTGCATTGCCCACAGCTTCTCTGCTGACCCCATCACGGAAAGTGTTGCTGGCAGCAGGGTGAACACCATTGTTCCGGCTGCGCCAGCAATCCCAGGATCGTCTGGAACAAGCACTCCGTCATTTGCTTCGCCCGGTGCGCCAGTGATTCCAACCACTCGCGCGGTCACCACTATTGGCGAACTCGCGCGCGTGTCTATCCAACCCGACGCCATCACATCCATTTCGAGCGTCAACGGCGAACCGTCGCTGACTCTTGCCATCACGAAACGTGCCGATGCAAACACGGTGGATGTGTCCCGTGCGGTCACAGCGGCCTTGCCCGCGCTAACTGACCTGCTCGGTAACGGCACCGAATTCACCATCGTATTTGACCAGGCGCCGTTCATCGAAAAGAGCATCGAATCGCTCGCTATCGAGGGCCTGTTGGGACTGTTTTTCGCGATCATCGTGATTCTCGTCTTCCTGCTGTCTATCCGTTCGACGCTCGTCACCGCAGTGTCGATTCCGACGTCCCTGTTGCTCACGTTCATTGGTATGTGGGCGAGTAACTTCTCGCTCAATATCCTCACCATCGGCGCGGTCACCATCTCGATTGGTCGAGTTGTTGATGACTCGATCGTGGTCGTCGAAAACATCAAGCGACACCTGTCACTTGGCGAAGAACGCATGGTCGCCATTCGTGACGGCGTCAAAGAGGTTGCCACCGCGGTCACCGCGTCGACGATTACGACGGTCGCGGTGTTCCTTCCGCTGGCGTTCGTGGGCGGATTGTCTGGCGAACTATTCCAACCCTTTGCTGTAACGGTGACCATCGCACTCCTCGCGTCGCTTTTCGTATCGTTGACGATTGTTCCCGTTCTGGCGTACTGGTTCCTCGGGGATAAGAAGCCGAAAAAGAAGGTCTCGACGAAGCTAGCCAAGCCGCTGAAGTCGGGGTCGGAAGACAACGACTTCTTGCAGCGCAACTACCGCCCTATTGTTCGTTGGACCGTCACCCACCCCGTTGCGACGATGCTCATCGCCGTTCTTACATTGGGAGGAACGCTCGCACTGACGCCGTTCGTCAAGACCAACTTTGTGGGCGGAAGTGGCCAGTCCACCATCACGCTGACGCACTCGACACCCGGTGGACTCACGCTCATGGACCGCGCAGAAGTGGCCGAAGATGTTGAGGCGAAACTGTTGGACTACGAGGGTATCGAAACCGTTCAGACGTCTATCGGTGGCGGAAACGGTTTTGCGGCTTTCAACGGCCAGGCGGGAAATATCATTTATCAGATCACGATTTCCGACGAGGTGGATGCTGATCTGGTTCGCGCCGAAATCACGCGTGATCTGGAAACCATTACCGACACGGGTGAAATTGTCTCGGCACAGGGCGGTGCGTTCGGTTCACAGACCATCGATATCACAGTGAAGGCCCCATCGGAAGAGACACTCGCCGAGGTCACCGCAGCCATCGCGGCGGCAATCACCGAGACGAAAGCCGCCGACAGTGTCACGACGTCGCTCGACGACACCCAGTCGTTCATTTCGATCTCGATCAAGCGGAAGGAAGCGGCGACATACGCGCTGTCGGAAGTTCTCATTGGGCGGACGCTGTCGGGACTCATCGCACCAAGCGCTATCGGTCAGGTCGTTATCGACGACGTCACCATGGATCTGATCGTCGAGTCGAAGAACTCCCCTGAAACGCTGGGGGAATTGCGGAATTACAAACTGACCACACCTCTCGGAGCGAAGGTTCTACTGTCGAAGGTGGCAACAATCGGAATCACCGAAACTGCTGCATCGCGCACCACCGAACGTGGTGTCCTGTCTGCTTCCGTTGCAATCACGCCCACGTCGGACAACCTCTCTGAATCGACCGCGGTGGTCAACACTGCGCTTGCGAGCGTTGACCTTCCGTCGGGTACGACGGCAACAATCGGTGGTGTCGCTCAAGACCAGGCCGAGTCGTTCCAGCAACTCGGACTCGCGCTACTCGCCGCAATCCTGATCGTTTATGTCGTGATGGTCGCGACGTTCCGATCGCTGCGTCAACCCCTGCTTCTGCTCGTATCGATTCCGTTTGCGGCGACCGGAGCAATTGCACTCCAGATCATCTCGGGAATCCCGCTCGGAATCTCGTCACTGATCGGGTTGTTAATGCTCGTCGGAATCGTGGTCACCAACGCCATTGTTCTCATCGACCTTGTAAACCAATACCGCGAACGAGGGGGTTCGGTTGTCGATTCGTTGCTCGACGGCACCAGTCGACGCGTTCGGCCCGTGTTGATGACGGCGCTCGCGACGATTTTCGCACTCACGCCGCTCGCGACCGGAGTGACCGGAAGTGGCGGATTCATTTCGCAACCACTCGCGATTGTTGTTATTGGCGGCTTGTTGTCGTCAACAATCCTCACACTGCTCGTTCTTCCCGCGCTCTATTCACTCGTCGAAGGACGCATCGAACGCAAGGCGGCTCGTCGGGCTCTGAAGGCCTAGGGCGCCGGAGACAGCACCCACAACACTTCGGCGAGCTCGCTTGTCGAGGGGTTTCGCCATGTGTGCGGTTCGCGGCCTCGGAAGGTCATCGCGTCCCCAGTATTGAGATTGTGAGTGGTGGGGCCGAGAACGATATCGAATTGGCCTTTGAGGACATAGACGAATTCGATCTCAGTGTCGAGGGCATACAGTTCTTCCCCACCGGAACCCTGCGGGCTGACGATTGAGTGCAAGACTTCAATATGTGTTTGCGACCCTGGCGACAACAGGTACTCGCGGGCGTTGATGCCACCAAAGTTGATCATGGCGCCTTCACCCGCGCGGACAATGGCGCTCGTGGGCGGCTCGAACAATTCACCAACTCGAAGCCCTAAAGCTTCGCACACCGACACCAGCGACGCGACGGACGGGGAAACGTGGTCACGCTCGAGCTTGCTAACGAACCCCTCGGTCAGGCCGGCGGCGGCGGCGACTTGACCGAGAGTGAGTCCACGCGCGAGCCTGGTTGCCCGAAGCCGCCCGCCGATCGGAATCGCCTTGTCGCTCACCTGTTTTGCCGTGCGTCGAATGCTGCCGGCCATGATCAGCGAACGTCCATCGCAACGGCACGAACGGGTGCACCATCGATTCCGACGAATTTCATCGGTAGCAACGACACGAGCGGGTCGGCGAAGTCAATCGACTCGAGGTTGCACAGGTTTTCACAGATAACGCCGCCAACCTTGGCAATGAGGTGGTGGGCGGGGAATCCTTCGCCTGGATGAGTGTCGTCGGGCGTTTCGTCGATGTTAAGTGCATCGAGCCCGATCGTGCGCACACCCCGGTCAAGGAGGAACGACACGAGTCCGGCATCGAGGAACGGATTGTCAAAGTACGCGGGTGTTCCGTAGTGACGAGCCCAACCGGTGTTAACGAGGACGATGTCGCCGGCGCGGGCAGACTCGGCTCCGGTTCGAACAGAATCGAGAGTGATGCGCTGGCGAGCCGCTGCGCCGTCGCAGTGCAGGATCACTCCACGACCGACGAATCGATCTAGCGCAACCTCATCAATCTTCTCGGTGTCGTCGTCGAAATGGAATGGCGCATCGACGTGCGTTCCGCTTTGGCTGCCCATCTGAATCGACACGAGGTTGAACCCGTCATTGGCGATCGTCGCATGTTGGGCGATGTGCGGAACGGGGTCACCGGGATACACCACGGTCTCGGCTGTGATTTCGCGGGAAAGGTCAACGACACGAACTATCTCCATGAGAAAAAACTATTGCCTGTGAGGCAAGAAGGGAATAGCATGGCGGCACATTGCTTTGCCAACCTTTAGAGAGGATAACGATGAGCAACGTTGCTCAGAACCCCAAACCGAAAATTACCGAGGTCGAAGGCTTCGGAATTGACACCATTCCCGACGCCGACCGCACGTCGACGCCGCGCGACTTGTTTCGCATCCAGTTCGGAGGCGCAAACACCTTTGCCACCGTTCTGCTCGGAACCTTCCCCATCTTTTTCGGACTCTCCTTTTGGGAGGGCGTCGGCGCCGCCGTTCTTGGTGTGCTCGTCGGAACACTGTTCCTCATGCCGATGGGACTCTTTGGTCCTCGCACTGGAACCAACAATGCGGTCGCATCGGGCGCACACCTCGGTGTCACCGGGCGTATCGCCGGTTCGTTCCTGTCGCTACTGACCGCAATCGCGTTCTACTCGATTTCGGTGTGGGTCGGTGGTGACGCCCTCGTCGGTGCATTCGTTCGCTTGTTCGGCGCCGAGGACTCCCCGATGCTGCGCATCAGCCTCTATTCACTCATCGGACTCATCGTGATCGTCGTCGTGGTTTACGGCTATCAGTTCATGTTGCTCATCAACCGCATCGCGGTGTGGGCCAACACGGTTCTGATGCTGCTCGCCATCGTCGCTTTCGCCAGCGTCTTCGACCCCTCGTACGCCGGTTCGGGTGAATACTTGCTCGGTGGCTTCTGGCCGACGTTCATCCTGTCAGCCCTCATCGTCATGTCTAACCCAATCTCGTTCGGAGCCTTCCTCGGCGACTGGTCGCGTTACATCCCGAACGGCACCTCGAATGGCAAGCTTGCGCTCGCCACGCTCGGCGCCCAGTCAATGACGTTGATTCCGTTCATCTTCGGTGTCGCAACAGCGACGCTGGTGACCGGCGGGGACTACGTCGTCGGACTCATCGGTGCTGCGCCCGAGTGGTACGCCTACCTCATCATCATCGTCGCGTTCGTCGGTGGTTTGTCAACGGGTAGCACCTCGCTTTACGGAACCGGGCTCGACTTCTCATCCGTGTTCCCCAAGCTGACTCGCGTTCAGGCAACCATCGCCATCGGTACCGTCGCTTTCGCATTCATCGTGATTGGTCGTCTGTACTTCGACCTGCTCGGTGCCGTCAACGGATTCGTCGGTGCAATCGTCGTGACCACGACTCCGTGGATGATCATCATGGCAATCGGATTCTGGAACCGTCGTGGTTGGTACAGCGTTGAAGACCTTCAGGTCTTCAACCGCGGCAAGAAGGGCGGCCGCTACTGGTACAACAACGGAATCAACTATCGTGCAATGATCGCATGGGTCGTCTCGGCAGTCCTCGGTCTGCAGTTTGCCTACTACCCGCCAATCATCGAAGGACAGTGGAACGCGGTTGCGGGCGGAGTTGACCTCAGTCTCATCGTCGCAATTGTTTCAGCAGCCGTGTTGTACATTGGCGCGTTGATTATCTTCCCCGAGCCCGACTACGTGTTCGGACCGAAGGGTCCCCGCATCGGTCGTTCGGTGAAGTCCACCATTCCGCCCGTCCGTTAGAAAGCTGAAATGACTGGTCCCGTCCCCCGCGACAACGCGGGAAACAAGGTCGGACAGGTCGATGCGACGGTGGTGCCCCGGTTCGCCGGGGCACCTACCTTCGCTCGCCTTCCCCGACGCGATGAAGTATCGCGAGCCGATATTGCGGTGGTCGGGATTCCGTTTGATGCGGGCGTCAGCTATCGACCCGGTGCGCGTTTTGGGCCGGGGCACATTCGGGAATCGTCGCGCCTTTTACGCCCGTATAACCCCGCCCAGGACGCGATGCCGTTTGCGCTCGCGCAAGTCGTGGACGCGGGCGACCTCGGGGTCAACCCATTCGATATCGCCCAAGCGATCAGCCAGATCGAAGCGGGCATGGACGAACTGACGGCCGATGGAACCAAGGTTGTCACCCTTGGTGGCGACCACACTATTGCGTACCCCATTCTTAAGTCCCTGCACAAAAAACACGGACCCATCGCGGTCATTCACTTCGATGCTCACCTTGACACCTGGGACACCTATTTCGGCGCACCCTTGACTCATGGGACGCCCTTCCGCCGTGCGAGTGAAGACGGCTTCCTCGACCTCTCTGGCTGCTTGCACGTCGGTATCCGCGGCCCTCTGTACGCGGACACCGATTTGTCCGACGACACGGCTCTCGGTTTCCAGGTTCTGCGATCCATGGATGCCGACGAACTCGGTATCGACGAGATGATTGTCAGAATGCTTGGTCGAGTCGGAGATAGACCCGTTTACGTTTCGATCGATGTCGACGTGATGGACCCAGCGTTCACGCCCGGAACGGGAACGCCGGAGGCCGGCGGACTGTCGAGTCGCGAAATGCTGAGGCTGGTCCGAGCGCTTGATGGCGTGAATCTGGTCGGTGCGGACATCGTCGAAGTTGCTCCAGCGTATGACCACGCCGAGATTACCGGCATTGCCGCCGCTCACCTCGCCTACGAGCTGATCACGGTGCTTGCGCGGAGAATCTCATGAGTGCGGTCGATGAGGTTGTGGCCGCGGCGACAAAGATTGTCGACGACTTTGGGAACCACCGAACAAACGACTATTTTTCAGGATTTGCGGCCGACGCAACGTTCATGTTCTACACGCACACCGAACGACTCAACTCGCGTGCCGAATACGAAGCGTTGTGGGCGTTGTGGGAAAAGGACGACGGGTTTCGTGTTCACGGTTGCCGATCGCGCGACCAGCGGGTTCAGATTCTCAGTGAATCTGCGGCAGTTTTCACTCACTACGTCGAGAGCGACGTGGAAATTGGTGGTGACGTGTCAACCATCAACGAACGGGAAACCATCGTCTTTGAGCGCCGAGACGGATCATGGGTCGCCGTTCACGAGCACCTTTCGCCCGAGAGCGCGGGGTAATCCCCTTTGTTACGCCGTTGACGTAACACAACTGCGGCGAATGCACCCCTGTTTGTAGTCTCAATACACGAACCAACCCACCAGGAGACATTCATGGCGCGCATTTTTTCGGACATCACCGAAGCATTTGGGAACACCCCACTCGTCAGGCTCAACCGCGTGACGGACGGATCAGAAGCGATTGTCCTCGCCAAACTCGAGTTCTACAACCCGACCTCGAGCGTCAAGGACCGACTCGGGGTCGCCGTGGTTGACGCCGCAGAGGCGTCGGGTGAACTCAAGCCCGGTGGAACGATTGTCGAGGCGACCAGTGGAAACACCGGAATTGCCCTTGCCATGGTCGGCGCCGCACGCGGCTACAAGGTTGTGCTGACAATGCCGGAATCAATGTCGATTGAACGCCGCGCTCTTCTCAGAGGATTCGGTGCGGAACTTGTTCTGACGCCAGCACCCGAAGGGATGAAAGGCGCAGTGTCCCGTGCCGAGGAAATCGCCGCGGAACGCCCCGGCGCTGTTCTCGCTCGTCAATTTGAAAACGAAGCCAACCCCGAGATTCACCGAAAGACGACCGCTGTCGAGATTTGGAATGACACCGACGGAGCCGTCGACATCTTTGTTGCTGGGGTAGGTACGGGTGGAACCATTACCGGGACCGGTCAGGTGCTCAAGGAAAAGAAGCCCAGCGTCAGGGTCGTCGCGGTCGAGCCCATCGACTCACCGATCCTCAATGGCGGCGCACCAGGCCCTCACAAGATTCAGGGCATCGGTGCGAATTTCGTTCCCGGCGTT
>JBIIAK010000101.1:0-4065 GCA_044239945.1 Microbacteriaceae bacterium | reverse complement strand
GCTCGCCATAGAGCGGTCCGCTCACCGCGACTCGGTGTGGCAAGGTGAAAACCTGAATGCCCGACGCATGGCGAAGTCGGAGTTCCACCTCGGCATCTCCTGGGTATCGCTTGAGAACATCATCCAACTCGGCAACTAGCGTCGTAGTCGAATGCTCAGCTGGGACTTGAACTCGAATTATCGACACCTCAGAGTCGTGAGAAACCTCGAGGTGTTTTACGCTACGAACCATCATCGAGAGGAATTGTTCGCGCAACCGGACACGACCACTGATGGCAACAAGCGAATCGTTGACGAGCATCGGACGAAGATCGTCGTAGGCCTTTCCCAGAATCGACAAGTCGATGGAGCCTGACATGTCTTCGAGAACAGCGGAAGCGTATTGCTTTCCTGACGCTCGTGCCGTGCGATGTTCGATGTTTCGCAAAAGCCCGGTGAGTGTAATCACGTCGTCTTCAGACGCTCCCTGCAGCTCCCACTCAGTCTCGTCGCCCTCGCTTTCAGCAACTTTGGGTACCGCAGTAAGGTCACTGACATATAGGGTTCGGTGGCGTTGCAGGATGATCTCTTGACCGTTCAGAGGGTGATCGGAAACATACAGACCCAACATTTCGCGCTCGAACTCGAGCTTGGTCTTGCGCGGCCATTCGGGACGATCCGGTATCAGCTGCACCGGTTGGTCGAACAAGTCGCCGAAATCAAAACCAACGTCACCCTTCGACGCGTCTTTTTTCTCACGAGTCGCGTCGTCAACTAACTTTTCGTGGACTTCTATGAGGGCACGACGTGTGTGACCGAACCGGTCGAATGCTCCGGATTTGAAGAGTGACTCGATGGTGCGTTTGTTGAGCGCGGGTAAAGGTACGCGATTGAGGAAGTTTTCTACCGAGGTGAATTCTCCGCCCGACATTCGTGTTGTTGTCACATGAGAGACCACGTTTTCGCCGACGTTCTTGATTGACCCAAGTCCGAAACGGACATCGTCACCGACCGCCGTGAAATACAAGTCGGATTCGTTGATGTCCGGTGGCAGAACGGTGACTCCCATGCGACGTGCCTCGACGAGATAACCGCCCAACTTGTCGCGATCATCGCCGACTGACGTGAGAAGTGCGGCGATAAATTCAGCGGGGTAATGAGCCTTGAGGTAAGCCGTGAAATAGGCGATCACTCCATAGGCGGCAGAGTGCGACTTGTTGAACGCGTAATCCGAGAAGGGAACGAGGATGTCCCACAACGTCTTGATTGCCGGTTTGGTGTAACCGCGTTCCAACATTCCCGCCGAGAACAACGGAAATTCCTTGTCGAGGGTTTCCTTACTCTTTTTTCCCATTGCGCGTCGAAGGTTATCGGCCTGTCCAAGAGAGTATCCCGCCACCCGCTGCGCGATCTCCATGACCTGTTCTTGATAGACAATGAGGCCATAGGTTGGCCCGAGGATGTCCGCCAGAGACTCAGCCAGTTCGGGGTGGATAGGGGTGATTGCTTGTTGCCCTTGTTTGCGCATTGCGTAATTGGTGTGCGACTTCGCGCCCATTGGCCCGGGTCGATACAGTGCGAGCACCGCCGAGATGTCTTCAAAATGATCGGGTCGCATCTGTTTGAGAAGTTGACGCATTGGTGGCGAATCGAGTTGGAATATTCCGAGCGTCTCGCCCGTCGACAAGAGTTCGTACACGCCGGGATCATCAAATTTGAGGTCCTCGAGAACGAGGTCGATGCCACGATTTCTTTTGATATTGATGAGCGCATCGTCGAGAATGTCGAGGTTTCGCAGGCCCAAGAAGTCCATCTTGATGAGTCCGAGTTTTTCGCAGGTCGGGTAATCAAACTGCGTAATTATCTGTCCGTCGTTGTCACGCATCATGAGGGGGACGATGTCGGCGAGCGGTGTGTCCGACATGATGACACCGGCAGCGTGTACTCCCGTGTTTCGCTTGATGTTTTCAATGCCTAGTGCTGTCTCGAAGACCGCTTTAGTATCTGCGGATTCCTCGATTACCTCGCGGAATTGGGCCGCCTCTTTGTAGCGAGGGTTGTCGGTGTCATACATCTCGCCGAGAGACATGTCACGGCCCGCAATCATCGGCGGAACCGCCTTCGACAGTTTCTCGCCCATGCCATAAGGGAAACCCATCACGCGCGATGCGTCCTTCAAGGCTTGTTTTGCCTTGATGATGTTAAAGGTGGCGATTTGCGCGACACGGTCAGAGCCATACTTGCCGGTCACATAGCGCTTGACGTCATCGCGCCGCCTCGTTGAAAAGTCGATATCGAAGTCAGGCATCGATTCACGTTCGGGGTTCAAGAAGCGCTCAAACAGCAGCCCGTGTTCAATCGGGTCGAGATCGGTGATCCGCATCGCGAAGGCGGCCAGCGATCCCGCACCCGAGCCGCGCCCTGGCCCCACTCGTACGCCGTTCTCCCTGGCCCATTTTACGAAATCAGCGACGACAAGGTAGTAACCCGGGAACCCTTTGCTCGTAATGACCTCGATCTCGTAGCGTGCGCGTTCTTCGATCTCAGGGGTCAGCCCGTTGGGATACCGATACGTTAAACCGGAAATCACTTCTCGTTCAAACGCCGCCGCTTCTGAATCGCCCTGTTCGACTGGGAATTGCGGCATGTGGCTCACCGACGTGTCAAACTCAACATTGCACCTCTCGGCAATGAGGAGCGTGTTGTCGGCTGCTTCGGGGTGGTCGGGAAACAAAGATCGCATCTGGGCCGCAGATTTCAGGTAAAAATCATCTGCTTCGAACTTGAAACGCTTCTCGTCCAGCAGGGTCGTACCTGATTGAACACATAACAGAGCGGCGTGCGACTTGGCGTCGTGCGCGTGGGTGTAGTGCAGGTCGTTCGTCAATACGAGAGGCAGATCGAGTTCCTTCGCGAGCCGCAACAAATCTTTGATTCCGCGCCGCTCAATGGGCAACCCGTGGTCCATGATTTCGATGAAAAAGTTCTCTTTACCTAGGATGTCGCGCATCGTTTCGGCCGCACGTTTCGCGCCGTCGTAATCGCCAATCCGAATCTTGGTTTGGATCTCACCCGATACACACCCACTCGTGGCGATGATTCCTTGAGAGTGCGTGCTCAGCAGTTCGAGGTCGATACGAGGCTTGTGATAGAAACCCTCGATGTACGACGATGTCGACATCGAGAAGAGATTATGCATTCCCTGCGTCGTCTCGCTGAGCATTGTGAGGTGCGTATACGCTCCGCGGGCCGAGACATCGTTCTCTCCGCCGTCTGTCCACTGCACCGGCTTTTTATGGTGTCGTCCTTCAGGCGCGAAGTAGGCCTCGAGTCCGATGATTGCCTTGATGTCCCGGTCCTTGGCCTGTTTCCACATCTCGAACGCCCCGAACAGGGTCCCATGGTCTGTCATGGCGATGGCGGGCATCTGCTGCGCCACCACTTCATCCAAAAGGCCGCCGATGCGAGCGGCGCCGTCGAGCATGGAGTTGTCCGTGTGCACGTGCAGATGAACGAACGAACTCGACACGGACTCTCCTTTTCGCGATTGCGGACTTTCAGTTTAGGTCGGTCGGCGGACTGGTCCGTAAGGCGCGTCAGCGAATTGCGAGAAGTTCCAACGAATGCGTCAAATCTGGCGCATAGTCGCTCGTTATCTCGAGTTCATCGCCGGTCGTGGGATGGTCAAATCGAAGACGCACGGCATGGAGCCATTGGCGGGTGAGTTCGAGTCGCTTCGCGATGGTGGGGTCAGCTCCGTATAACGAATCACCGACAAGTGGATGTCGTTGCGCAGCCATGTGAACCCGAATCTGGTGGGTGCGACCGGTCTCAAGTCCTACAGACAAGAGCGTTGCTGTTGGGTAATTGGCGAGTGTGTCGAAGTGAGTAACCGCATTGCGACCATCGTGAGTGACCGCAAATTTCCAAGCCGATCCTGGGTGGCGACCGATCGCTGCATCGATTGTCCCTGAGGACGGAACCAGCTCACCTTGAACAAGCGCGTGATATTCCTTGAACACCTCACGGTCCTTGAATTTGCGCTTCATCACCGAATAAGCAATTTCGCTCTTGGCCACAATCATG
>JBIIAK010000100.1:0-4071 GCA_044239945.1 Microbacteriaceae bacterium | reverse complement strand
GATATCGGCTCCGCCGGTGTATCCGGATACGGCGGCAACGGCTCGGGCCGCACGGATCACGAGGTTCGACTCGTCAACCGTCAGGTGGCTCGTGTCAATCGGGCCTGAGAAACGAACGGTGAAATCATTGGATTCCGATGCCGTGACTTCTTCGAACAGCGAGACGGCTTGATAAATGGTCGCGACGTCGTGGAACCCGTCATCGCGCAGAGGCCCGACACAAAGGCACACGTTGATTTTGCCTGGCGCACTTGCCGTGACGGAACGAGTAACCACGCTGTTAAACCTAATCCTTGCCAGGAACGATGATGTGCGCTTGTCCCAACGAGACGAACTGAGCGAGGGTTAGCTGCTCGCCCCGCGCACCCGAGTCAATGCCTGCCGCTTCGCACAGGTCGGCCGCTGCGGTCGTTGAGCCTTCAAGCGCGGACAGAGCCTGGCGAAGAGTTTTGCGACGCTGTCCAAACGCGGCATCCGCGATAGCGAAGGTGCGGCGCCGAAGCAGTTCGTTGCCAGGTGTCGCACGAGCCGTCATGCCGACGAGAACTGAATCGACGTTGGGCTCGGGCCAGAACACGCGGCGGGACACGGTGCCTTCCACGTTCCAATCGCCCCACCACGCGGCTTTAACGCTTGGCACTCCGTAGACCTTTGACCCGGGATCGGCAGCGATGCGGTGCCCGACCTCGGCCTGAACCATGACGAGCACCCGGCGAATTGTGGGGAACGTCTCGAGTAGGTGGATGAGCACGGGGACAGACACGTTGTAGGGCAGGTTCGCAACAATCGCGGTCGGTGGGGCGGGAAGTTCCGTGACCGCGAGAGCATCCGCCTGAAGCACCGTCAGCCTGCCTGCAGCAACCCCGTGTGAATCGGCTGTCGCCGGCAACTCCGCGGCAAGTCTGGGATCGATTTCGATTGCGGTGACGGGGTGCCCTTGCTCGAGTAATCCGAGAGTCAGCGATCCGAGACCTGGGCCGATCTCGACCACCGATTCACCGTCCTTTAGTTTCGCGGTCGACACAATCTTGCGAACCGTGTTCGCGTCGTGCACGAAGTTCTGTCCCCACTTTTTCGTCGGCGACACGGCGAGCCGATCGGCGAGGGCGCGAATCTCGGTCGCCCCAAGAAGCCTCACCACGTTCCGTAAACCGTTTCGGTGTTACGGGCGATGTCGACGCCCAGTTCGTTCGCCGTCACGCCGAGGTGCTCCGCCATGAATCGCAGGGTCAACGGAACGAGGTACGAACCGTTGGGCCTCCCACGGAACGGCATCGGGGTGAGGAACGGTGCGTCCGTTTCGATCAACACGAGTTCCCGCGGCGCAACGGACAGCGCCGCGCGAATCCCCTTGGCGTTTCCGAACGTCACGGTTCCCGCGAAAGACATGTACCACCCGTGGTCGGCACAAATGCGCGCGAGCTCTTCGTCACCCGAGAAACAATGGAACACGGTTTTCTCCGGAGCGCCGACGCGCAACAAGGTCTCGACGACGGCGCCGTGGGCATCGCGATCGTGAATCTGCAGAGCGAGACCGTTGGCCTTCGCGATGGCGATGTGCGCCTCGAATGAGTGCAATTGCGGCGCCCGACCGGGCTCGTCCGTGCGAAAGTAATCCAACCCAGTCTCGCCGATTGCACGGACGCGCTCGCGCCCAGCCAGCTCGGCGATTCCGGCGATGTGTTCGTCGAGCACCCCGCGCTCGGCTAACCGTGGCGCTTCGTTTGGGTGAATCGCAACGGCCGCGAGCACTCGTCGGTCTTTTTCGGAGAGGTCGGCACTCCACCGTGATGTTTCGAGGTCGGTGCCAACCTGGACCACTCCTTTGATTCCGACTTCACCGGCGCGGCGCAGGTTTTCCTCTGGTGAAAGCGGGTTTTCGCCATCGGCGATTTCGAGGTGCGTGTGGTTGTCGTAAACCGGAACCGTCAGTGGTTCAGGGAGTGGCGGGAACTCGAGGTCACGCTTGACGTCACCGTCGGTGTCCTTTCGCGCCCGCAGCGGTTCCGACACCGTTATTCCTCGATGCGGGGAAACAGCGAGTCGAGGCTCGAGACGCGGATTCCCGCAGGTGCAATCCCCCACTGCCCGGCGCGAGACAGGTGCTGGTCGGTTAATGCGCCGAGAGCCTCGCCGAGCCCGAGCGCGTCCCACAACTTTTGGGTCGCTGTCGGCATAACGGGCGACAGTCCAACGGCGATGGCGCGAAGTCCTTCGACCGCGGTGTACAACACCGTGTGCAGACGGTCGCGATTCGCGTCGTCTTTCGCGAGCACCCACGGCTCTTGTTCCGTGATGTACAGGTTCAGCGCGTCGACGATCGTCCACACCGCGTTGATCGCATCGTGAATTGCGAGGCGGTCGATGGCTTTGTTCGCGGTATCGAACGCCCGTGAAACAGTGTCGACGATTACGGCATCAGCGTCGTTGAGTTCTGTGGCTGCCGGCACGACATCGTTGCAGTATCGGTTGACCATGGCGATGACGCGACTCGCCAGGTTCCCGAAACCATTCGCCAACTCTGCCTGGTATCGCGCAGCGAGGTCCTCCCACGAGAACGAGCCATCTTGCCCGAAGTTGATCGCGCTCATGAAGTAATAGCGGAACGCATCGGCGCCGAACACGTCAGTGATCTGATGTGGGGCAATTCCGGTCAGTTTCGACTTCGACATCTTTTCGCCACCGACTAGCAACCAACCGTGACCAAAGACGCGCCTCGGTGGCTCAAGTCCGGCGGCCATGAGCATCGCCGGCCAGATGACCGCGTGGAATCGGGCGATGTCTTTTCCCACGATGTGAATCGCGGGCCAGCGCTGCGCGAACTCGTCATCGTCTGAACCCCACCCCGTCGCTGAGATGTAGTTGAGCAGGGCGTCGAACCAAACGTAAACGACGTGGCTGTCGTCCCACGGAATCTTGACGCCCCAGTCGAAAGTCGCCCGTGAAATCGAGAGGTCGTCGAGTCCGCGTTTGACGAACGAGATGATTTCGTTGCGGACGCTCTCTGGTTGGATGAAGTCGGGCTGAGATTCGTAAAGGTCAAGAAGCTTCTGCTGAAAGTCGCTCATGCGGAAAAAATAGTTTGATTCCTTGAGTGTTTCGATGGGTCGCGTGTGAATCGCGCAGACCTTTTCGCCGGGGAAATCGTCACCGCCATCAAGCAGGTCACCGGGCTGCTTGTATTCTTCACACCCGACACAGTAAAAACCTTCGTATTCGCCGGAATAGATGAACCCGTCGTCCTTGAGTTTTTGCAAGAATTTCGCGACTGCTACTTCGTGGCGGTCGTCGGTCGTACGAATGAAGTCGTCGTTCTGAATCGTGATGGTGTCGAGCAGTGGCAACCACGCATCGGCGACGAGTTTGTCAGCCCACTCTTTGGGGGTAACACCGTTCGCGGTTGACGTGCGCAAAATCTTCTGACCGTGTTCGTCGGTGCCGGTCAAAAGCCACGCGTTCTTGCCGTTCTGGCGATTCCAGCGCGCGAGGACGTCAGCAGCCACCTCCGTGTATGCGTGACCGATGTGGGGAACATCGTTGACATAGAAAATCGGGGTGGTGATGAAGTAGTTTTCGGCGCTAGACATATTCTGTCCAGTTTACGCGTCACGCGAACGCGACAGAGCGGCCGAGTACAAGTGGCGGCCGGGGATTCCCGTGGCTTCGGCGACCGCACGGCTGGCTTCTTTGAGCCTTTCGCCCGAGGCAACCCGTGATACAACATCGGCAACCGCGTCCTCCAGCGACATCGGTACGACCTCTGCCCCGGCGACGAGGAACACGATCTCGCCGCGGTTCTCGCCAGCGAATCGTTCGGCGAGTTCGGCGAGTGTTCCACGCACGATCTCTTCAAACATCTTGGAGAGTTCACGAACCACGGTCGCGAGCCGATCCGGCCCAAACGAGTCGCGAGCAGCGACAAGCGTGTCAGCCAACCGGTGGGGCGACTCGTAAAAGATGAGTGTGCGGGGCTCGCGAGCGAGTCTCTCGAAAAATTTCGCGTGTCCTTTTCGAGGCACAAACCCTTCAAACGCGAACCGGTCAGTGGGTAGCCCAGAGGCGGCGAGCGCC
>JBIIAK010000099.1:0-4098 GCA_044239945.1 Microbacteriaceae bacterium | reverse complement strand
AAGATGCGATGGAGCACGCCGTTGTCCTCACGGTGCCGCTTGACGTCCAGATTGGCCTGGGATTGTCGTGGAAAGAAGCTGGTCACTAGGCTTCTTCCATGACCGAAAAACGCACTCCAACAGCAGTAGACCGCATCGCCGAAGAATGGGTGGACACACTGTGCCAGCTGGATCCCGATTTCCTGATCTGGCTTGGTCGAGACGGGGACGTCACCGAATTCGCGGATTACTCGCCGAACGGTCACGCCGCCTATAACGCCGCCGTTAGCTCGACACTCGCGGCTCTCCGTTCGACCGACGTTGTAGATGATGTCGATCGGGTCACCAAGTTGGACCTCTCTGGTGACCTCGAGCTCGCACTCGAACTGAGTGAGTCCAAGTGGCACTTGCGCGACCTGAACAACATCGCGTCACCGGCACAGGGAATTCGAGACGTCTTTGATCTCATGCCAACTGATGGAGTTGAAGCGTGGGAAACGATTTCTGCGAAGCTCGGCAACGTATCGTCCGCACTGGCCGGCTACCGTCAGACGCTCACCGAAGGCATTCGCCAGGGATTCGTTCCCGCCCGCCGCCAGATTGTCGAAGTAATCTCTCAAGCACAACGAAACGGCGACCCTGAGGGTTTCTTTGTCGAGTTTGCAACCAATACCGCGCCGAGCGACCTTCCCGAGACCCTTCGCGCCGACCTTCGGACGGCCGCTGAAGCCGCGCGTCTTGCGTACCTGGAGTTCGCCGCATTCCTTCGTGACGACCTCGCACCGGCCTCGCACGACCACGATGGTGTTGGCCGGGATGTCTACGGCCTGCATTCTCGCTACTTCCTCGGAGCGACCGTCGATCTTGACGAAACCTACGAGTGGGGTCTTGACGAACTCGCGAGAATGAAGTCAGAGCAAGAGTCCATCGCGAAACGAATCGCTGGCGGTTCAGTTGCCGATGCTGTTGCCGCACTTGACAACGACCCCGCGCGCAAGATTCACGGCACAGACGCGTTACAGGCGTGGATGCAGAAGCTCTCGGACACCGCGGTTCGAGAGTTGGGCAAAGAACACTTCGACATTGCGGAACCAATGCGAAAACTAGAGTGTCACATCGCCCCGACGAAGGAAGGTGGAATCTATTACACCGGCCCGTCTGACGACTTCTCGCGAGCTGGTCGTATGTGGTGGAGCGTGCCCGAGGGGGTCACCGAGTTCGACACCTGGCGCGAAACCACGACGGTCTATCACGAGGGAGTCCCTGGGCACCACCTGCAAATCTCTCAAGCGGTCTACAACTCCGCCGAGTTGAACACGTGGCGTCGTCAACTTGCGGGATCCTCTGGTCACGCGGAGGGATGGGCGCTCTACGCCGAACGCCTCATGGCAGAACTTGGTTATCTGGACGACGACGGCGACCGGTTTGGCATGCTTGACGGGCAACGAATGCGCGCAGCCAGAGTTGTTCTCGACATCGGTGTGCATCTCGGCAAAAAGCGACCCGATGGGAACGGCGTCTGGGATGCGGATTTCGCCTACGATTTCATGCGCGATAACGTTCTTATGGAGGACGAATTCGTGCGTTTCGAGGTCAACCGCTACCTCGGGTGGCCGGGGCAGGCTCCGTCCTACAAGATTGGTCAGCGCATCTGGGAAGACCTACGAGCCGAATCGCAGCGCCGAGAGGGCAAAAACTTTTCCCTCGCAGCCTGGCACAAACGCGCCCTCGACATCGGCGGTACCGGCCTCGACACACTACGAACCGCGGTACTGGGGGACTGGTAGCGGTTGCGAACCCACGACAACGGGCGTTAGACTTGAGTGTTGCCGACCGGCAGCGCATCCCTGTCCGCCGCCCGCGTGAAGAGATTTGCGTGGGCATTATTTATGCCCCACTGGAGCACCTAAACACATGACAACCAGCCAGACCAAACAGGTCGCGATTAATGACATCGGATCAGCCGAGGATTTCCTCGCCGAAGTTGAAAAGACGCTGAAATTCTTCAACGACGGAGACCTCATTGAAGGTACCGTCGTCAAAGTCGATCGTGACGAGGTTCTCCTCGATGTCGGCTACAAGACGGAGGGCGTAATCCCTATCCGCGAGCTTTCAATCAAGCACGACGTCAATCCCGACGAGGTCGTCAAGGTGGGCGATGTCGTCGAGGCACTTGTTCTTCAGAAGGAAGACAAAGAAGGACGCCTGATTCTTTCCAAGAAGCGTGCGCAGTACGAGCGCGCGTGGGGAGACGTCGAGAAGGTCAAGGAAGCCGATGGAATCGTCACCGGTACCGTCATCGAGGTCGTCAAGGGTGGTGTGATCGTCGACATCGGTCTTCGTGGATTCCTGCCGGCCTCGCTCATCGAACTTCGCCGTGTTCGCGACCTAACGCCTTACCTCGGCCAAGAAATCGAAGCCAAGATTCTCGAACTTGACAAGAACCGCAACAATGTTGTCCTGTCGCGACGCGCTCTTCTTGAGCAAACCCAGTCAGAGAGCCGCAGCCAAATTCTCGGAAACATCCAGAAGGGCCAGATTCGTAAGGGTGTTATCTCGTCCATCGTCAACTTCGGTGCATTCGTTGACCTCGGTGGCGTTGACGGTCTTATCCACGTGTCAGAGCTTTCCTGGAAGCACATCGAGCATGCTTCTGAGGTTGTCGAAATTGGCCAGGAAGTCACCGTCGAGGTTCTCGAAATCGAAGAAGACCGCGAGCGCATTTCGCTGTCGCTCAAAGCCACCCAGGAAGACCCCTGGCAGGTGTTCGCTCGCGAGCACGCGATCGGTGAAATCGCACCGGGTAAGGTCACCAAGCTCGTTCAGTTCGGAGCGTTCGTTCGCGTCGCAGACGGAATCGAGGGGCTCGTGCACATCTCTGAGCTCTCGGCCCGTCACATCGAACTCGCCGAGCAGGCCGTCGCGGTCAGCGATGACGTGTTCGTCAAGATCATCGACATCGACCTCGAGCGTCGCCGTATTTCGCTCTCGCTCAAGCAGGCCAACGAGGGCGTCGACCCCGAGAGCACCGAGTTCGACCCGGCTCTCTACGGAATGCCCACGGACTACGACGAGACCGGTGCCTACCGCTACCCCGAGGGGTTCGACCCCGCAACGGGCGAGTGGAAAGACGGATTCGATGAGTCGCGCACCAAGTGGGAGCACGACTACAGCGCTGCTCAAGCGCGCTGGGAGGCGCACAAGGTCCAGGTCGTTCGCATGAACGCCGAGGCAGAGGCGTTCCCCGAAGCAGCTCCCGCAGACTCTTCGACGGCCGCGAAAGCGAGCGAGCCAGACGCACCCGGCGCACTCGCCGAGGATGAGTCGCTTATCGCTCTTCGTGACAAGCTCGCTGGCGAAGCCACCGAGTAACCAACAACGCTGTAAAGGGGTGGTCGGAAACGACCACCCCTTTTCGTTACGCTGAAGGGGTGCCCATTATCGCGTTGACCGGAGGAATTGCTTCCGGGAAGTCCACTGTGGCGAATCGTCTTCGTGAACTTGGTGCGCACGTCATTTCCGCCGATGAACTGGTTAGATTCGTTCAGCAAGGCGGTAGTCCAACGCTCGACGCCATCCGCGACCGTTTTGGCATGGGCGTAATCGACTCTGATGGTGAATTAGACAGAGCGGCGCTTGGTCGACTCATCTTTGGCGACGGCATTGCCCGCAAAGACCTCGAGAACATCGTTCACCCAGCAATAGGAATCGAGTTCCGTGCTCGCGTTTCCGACATCGTGGCGAATGATTCAAACGCGATCATCATCTATGACATCCCGCTTTTAGTCGAGACCAATCGCGTCAAAGAGTTTGACTCTGTAATCGTTGTCGCCTGCGACCCGCAGATCCGTCATGATCGGCTCGTTTCGTTGCGGGGGCTGGATAGCGCCGACGCGTGGAGCCGAATCGAGGCGCAAGCCGGCGAAGACGAGCGCATCGCGGTTGCTGATTGGGTTATCGATTCCAGCCGGTCCATCACATCAACGATCACGCAAACCGAGTCGGTCTGGGCCGATCTTGCCGCCGAGTATCGCGTTTAGTCTGGATGTATGGAACCGACCCGCGCCGTAAGACCGTTCAGGGTCATCAGTGACTACACGCCGAGCGGAGACCAACCGA